>JBIKWH010000426.1:0-2707 GCA_044356435.1 Vicinamibacterales bacterium | reverse complement strand
CCCGGAGACGATGAAGGTCGTCGACAAGTACTCGTACCAGGGCGCCACAGTGCTGCCGCCCGGGCAGAACGGCGGGTACCACACGCTCGTTGACTCCATGGGCAATCCCTGGGTGGCGACCTACCGCGGTCCCGGCGGCTTCATCGGCATCGACGCCAGGACGAAGGAAGTGAAGTTCGTTTCCGCGCCAGGCCTCAAGGCGCGCCGCGGCCGCATCGACCACAAGGACGACCGGTTCTATTTCGGCGAGTACCTGGCCGACAAGGTGGGTGTGTTCGACATTCCGTCCGGCAAGTACCAGCGCTTCGATACGCCGAAGTTCTCGACCCCGTACGCGGCGTCGGTCGCCGACAAGAAGGGCCGGTTCTATGCGCCGAGCAACGGCATGGAGCGGTTCTTCCAGGTGGACCCGAAGACCGGTGAGATCGTGCAGTACCAGATGCCGACGGAGTTCGACACGAAGAAGCTCTCGGTCGACAACTCCGGGCCGCGCCCGGTGATCTGGATGACCAACAAGCGCACCGCACGGGTGACCCGCGTCGAACCGCTCGACTAGCCCGCACGACCGGCGGAACCGTCGGGTTGTCGTGATCTGTCGCAGGCCGGGGCACTCCGCTCCGGCCTGTGCCGTTTCCGGGGACGCTCAAAGGGTAGAATCCAGCCCTTCGGCCGGTGGGCGCGGCCAGCCGGAGAGCGGAGTCAACGCGCGCGGAAGGTGTTCATGCGTACTCGAATTCTGCTTACGGCGTCGGTGATCGCGGTTCTGTCCGCGGCGGTCTCTCTCTCTCCGCGCGTCATGGCCCAGGGTGGAGCGGCCCTGCAGGGCACTGTGACCTCACAGGAGGAAGGGAAGATGGAGGGGGTGCTGGTGACGGCACGCCTCGAGGGTGCCAACTTCGACGTGACCGTCGTCAGTGATGCCCAGGGGAAATACGCCTTTCCGCGCACCCACCTGAAGAATGCCGGGAAATACGCGCTGAAGATTCGCGCGGTCGGCTTTGATCTCGTCGAGGCCGGACCGGTGGCGGACGTCGCGACCGGGAAAGCCACCACCCTGGATCTGAAGCTGCAGAAGGCGAAGGACATCTCCACGCAGGTGACGTCGGTGGAGTGGATCACGTCCGTGCCGGGCACGGCGGCGGAGAAGGCGCTGGTCATCAAGCAGATTGCGAGCTGCACCTATTGCCACTCCCTGGAGCGCGTGCTCAAGTCGCGGCACACCGCGGAGCAGATGGTCCAGGTGATTCACCGGATGCAGAAGTACTACCCGGACGGCACCATGGCCGGCACCGAGGGCCGGGGCCGCGCCCAGTTTGATGGCAAGGCGGCGCAGGCGGCCGCGGAGAAGAATCCAAACTGGGGCTACGTCCCCGGGGCGAACAAGGTCGAGCTCGCAAAGTACCTGGCCACGATCAACCAGAGCGGCGGCCGCGCGCTGCCCGCCACCTTCAACCTGCTGCCGCGCCCGAAGGGCAAGGGGACCCGCGTGATCATCACGCAGTACGACATGCCGCGGAAGGACACCGTCGCGCACGACATGGACGTCGCGCTGGACGGCAATCCCTGGTACACGGACCAGAGCCGTCCGTTCATCGGCACGATGAACGCGAAGACGGGCGTCTTCACGGAGTTCCCGATCCGCCCGCTCGGCAAGGACACGCACCACGAGTTCGCTGGGGCGAGCGACGTCCAGATGGACCGCGAGGGGAATGCGTGGTTCCCGACGACGGACGACTCCGTCAACAATCACTTCGGCCTGATTCACAAATTCGACCCGAAGACCAGGACCTTCACGCCGACCACGGGCTACGCGTCGAGCCCGACCACGCAGTTCATGTCCATCGGTCCGGACGGCAAGATCTGGTCGGGCTTTGCGACCTTCGTCCGCATTGACCCGAAGACCGCGAAGGTGGACTGGGAGTTCGACTGGACCAAGGCGCCGAACATCCCGAAAGGGCCGCACTCCGGGTACGAGATCGCCGTGGATCCGAAGGGGAACCCCTGGATCACTGACTTCGGCACCTCCGCCATCGTCGGCGTGGACGTGAACACGAAGACCGTGAAGTACTTCCCGACGCCGACGCCCAACGCCCAGCCGCGGCGGGGCAAGATCGATGACCAGGGGCGGTACTGGTTCGGTGAGTACACGGGCGACAAGATCGGCATGTTCGACACGAAGACGGAGAAGTTCACCGAATACGACCCGAAGATCCCGTTCGCGGCTCCATACACAGCCTCCACGCCAGACAAAGCCGGCCGTGTGTACGCGCCGAGCAACACCGCGGACCGTCTGTTCCGGGTGGACTCGAAGACAGGCGAGATCGTGACCTATCTGATGCCGGTGAAGGACTTCGACACCAAGCAGGTGACGATCGACCCCGTAGACAAGAAGACGGTGTGGTTCGCCAACGAGCGCAACGCGCGCATCGTCAAGGTCGAACCGCTCGACTAGCGCGTACCGGCTTCGGCCGGACGTGGTGGGCTTCACGGATGGGCCGGGGCGTATGCTCCGGCCCGTCCCGTTTCTGAGAGGCGGCAGTAGAATCCGCCGAGAGGTATTCATGCGAGTTCTTCCGACGGTCGTCGCTCTGGCCGTGACGTCCGGCGCGCTCGTCCTTGCGGCAACGGCGGCGCCGGCTTCGGACATCCGGGTTGCCGAGGCGGCAAAGGCACGGGACGGCCGGGCGCTGGCGGCTCTCGTCAAGCA
>JBIKWH010000425.1:0-2711 GCA_044356435.1 Vicinamibacterales bacterium | reverse complement strand
ATTGAAGGAGTTCCCGGAGAGCCCGCTCGCGCCGCTCGCGAAGAAGACCTTCGACAGCGCGCAGGTGGCCGATCCCCCGCAGTAGCACCCGGCTTCGGCCGGAGGGAGCCGTCTGATGCACCGCCTGGCTTGCACGCTCGGAATTGTGATTCTGCTGACAGGGCTGCCTCGCGCCCAGCGCGCACCCGCCCCTGGCGCCTCTGGCCTCGACCCCGACCAGATCTCGCTGCTCTGTGCCCCGGCCCCGGCCGACCTGCCGGAACGGGCACCGCTGCCCACGGCGATTCGGGTGACGGGCGGACAGGCCCCGGTCGTCCGCCACACGTACGCCCCCGGCGACCTGGTGACCATCAGCGCTGGCGCACGTCAGGGCATCGCGGTCGGCCAGGAGTTCGTGACGCGCCTCCCCGTGCCGAAGCCGACGAAGAAGCGGCCCGCCAGCCGTCACGTCGCGCAGAACACCGGCTGGCTGCGCGTCTACGCGGTGGACGAGGACCTCTCCCTCGCGACGATCACCCACGCCTGCTCGACCGTCAATCCGGGAGACGAACTCGCGCCCCTGACCGTCGCCACGATGCCGGAGCCCGATGCCCGGGATCTCGAGCCGAAGCGGAATGACTACGCGCGGATCGTGGCTGGTTCAGGGCGCCGCGCCACGTTCGCCACTGGTGACCTGTTCCTGATCGACCGCGGCAGCGGCAGGGGTGTGCACCCGGGTGCGCGGTTCGTGCTCTACCACGACCGCCGCGTGCCGCAGAACTTCCTCTATGAGGCCGGCGAAGCCGTGGCGGTCGCCGTCGGCGCGGAGACGTCAACGCTTCGCGTTACAAGAGCCTCGTCGGCCGTGGTGACGGGAGACCTGGTCGGCCAGCGCACGGAGCAGCGGCGGGACCGCGCGGCCGCGGCGAACTGACGGACGGCTCCGGCGCGACTCAGCCGGCTCTGCGCTGGCCCGCGCCCCGTTCCCGGGCCACGGTGATGTCGGAAACGCGGGCGCTGGTGAGCTGCTGGAAGCGACGGTAGTAGTCGACCGCCGACACGAGCGCGGCGCCTGCCACCACCCATAGCGCGGCCTCGCCGATCGGGCGGAACCACGGCAGCGGTCCCCACCCGACCATCAGCATCAGGATGGCCGCCACCTGGGACGCCATCTTGAACTTCCCCATCTTCGAGGCCGGCATGGTGATGCCCCGCGCGCTGGCCACGCTGCGCAGCGCCGTGACCGCGATCTCGCGACCGATGATGAGCGCCACGATCCACGCCGGCGCGGCGCCGAGCTGCACGAGTGAGATGAAGGCCGCGGACGTGAGGAGCTTGTCGGCGAGGGGGTCCAGCATCTGACCGAGCGCGGTGACCTGGCGGCGGCGGCGCGCGAGGTGGCCATCCAGCCAGTCCGTGGCCGATGCGAGTCCGAAGATCGCGGCTCCGACCAGTTCCCTCGGGAGCCCGAGCACCAGCCGCCCTTCGAACTCCGTCAGCAGCACCACCACGAGCAGCGGGACGAGGAACATCCGCACGAGCGTGAGCGCGTTCGGGAGGTTCATGGGCGGGGCCATTCTACCCCAGCGGGTGGAGCGGCTGAGCGTGCCGTGACGCTGACGTATCATTCCAACGTCGGCATGAAAGCCATCCTTCTTGCAGGCGGTCAGGGCACACGCCTTCGGCCGCTCACACTCCAGATCCCGAAGCCCGTCGTTCCGATCTTCAACCGTCCGTTTCTGCAGTATCAGATCGACCGGCTGAAGGGCGTCCCGGAGATCGACGAGGTCCGACTCAGCCTCAACTACCGCCCTGACGAGATCGAGCGCGTCTTCGGTGACGGGTCCGAGGCTGGCATGCGCATCCGCTACCTCGTCGAACCCGAGCCGCTCGGCACGGGGGGCGCCATCCGCTTCTCGGCTCACGACCTCACGGAGACCGTGGTCGTCTTCAACGGCGATGTGTTGACCGAGATCGACCTCGCGGATGTGATTCGCCTGCACCGCGCCCGCAAGGCCAAAGCCACCATCGTGCTGACGCCGGTCGACAACCCCTCGGCCTACGGTCTGGTCGAGACGGATGCGGACGGCAACGTGCAGCGGTTCCTCGAAAAACCGGATCCCTCGCAGATCACGACCAACCTGATCAACGCCGGCATCTACGTGCTGGAGCCCGAGACCTTCGACCGGATTCCCGCCGGGCAGCCGTATTCCATCGAGCGCGGCTACTTCCCGTCGCTGGTCGAGCGCGGGGAGACGTTCGTCGCCTATCCCTACCGCGGCTACTGGCTCGACATCGGTACGCCGGCCGCCTACAGGCAGGTGCACCGCGACATCATGGACGGACGCTTCCATGCCGCGCCCTACCCGACCGCCGGGGGCGACCGTCTCGCCATCGTGCCGACCGCGCATGTTGGTCCTGCCGCGACCATCGTCGCGCCCTGTTTCATCGACCGCGGTGCCCGGATTGCCGCCGGCGCCACAGTCGGACCGCACGCGGTGATCGGGCGAGACGCCGTCGTCGAGGCGGGCGCCACCGTCACCAGCAGCATCCTCTGGCCGGGAACACACATCGGCGAGCAGGCACGTGTGACCGACACCGTGCTCGCCACCGGCAGCCGCGTGGGCGCCCACGCTGTTGTCTCCGGACTCACCCTCGGCGCCGACACGTACATTCCCGACTACAGCCGCTGATGACCGTCAATCCGAATATCTTCAAGGCCTACGACATCC
>JBIKWH010000423.1:0-2721 GCA_044356435.1 Vicinamibacterales bacterium | reverse complement strand
TCAACGATGATCCGGTGACGGTCCACCCCGGCCGCCGTGGCGAAGGCCACGCTCTCGCGGAGCTCATCCAGCACTTCGGCCACCACGTCGTTGTACTCGGCCTGGCGGTACATCTCGGCCGACCGACCCCGCGTGTGCATCAGCACGAGCGCGGCGCCCGAGGCCGCCGCGACACCGGCCAGCTCCGGCTCGTAGCGGAGGCCGCTGATGTCGTTGACGATGACGGCGCCCGCGTCGAGCGCGGCCTGCGCCACCGTCGGCTTGTAGGTGTCGATCGAGATCGGCGCCCGCGTCTGTTTCGCGAGCGCGGCGATCACGGGCACGACCCGGTCGCGTTCCTCGCCGGCGGGCACCGCCCGCGCCCCGGGCCGCGTGGACTCGCCGCCGACGTCGATGATGTCGGCGCCAGCCTCGACCATCGCGAGCGCGGCCTCGACCGCCGCCCCGGCCGAGGCGAGCTGCCCGCCATCCGAGAACGAGTCCGGCGTCACGTTCAGGATGCCCATGAGGAGCGTCCGGCCGCCCAACGTCAGGGACCGGCCGTCCGGCAGCGGCACGGTGAAGCGGCGGCGGGGATGCACACGGACAGCGTAGCGAAAACCCGCCGGAAAGTGCACGATGCTTGTCGATGCCGGGCGTCGCGCCGCCACCTGAATCCGGGCATATCGCGTCCGTGTCCTGGGGCGATCACCTCGCCTTCGGCGAGGGCGACGGGCGGCTGGCCACGCCTGACGCGGTCGCCCGGCGGATGGCGCGCTGGCGGAGCGAGCTGGGCGCCACGGCCCTGCACTGGCGGGTTTTCCGGCGCCGCATCCCCGGCCGGTTCGAGGCCGCACCGGGCCACGTCCATCCAAGCCAGGCCCCGGACATCACCTGGAGCGAACTGGACACGGTGCCGGCGCTGGCCCGGGAGGCCGGGCTCCGGTCGTGGCTCTACGTCTCGGTGTTCGACGAGGGCTGGCCACTCGCGCCGCCCGACGTGCGAGCCGTGAGCCACCACAACGCGATGCACGGGCGGGAGGTGGCCTGGCAGAGCGCGTTCAGCGCCGCGCATCCGGAGTGGATGGAGCGCGACGCGGCCGGTGCGCCCCAGGCGGGCGTGCTCGCGCTCGCTTGGCCTGGCGTGCGGCGACAGTTCGTCGAGCGCTTCACCGGCTGGATGCGGGAATCCGCCTTCGACGGGTTGTTTCTCTGCCTGCGCTCGCAGTCGAAGCCGGCCGCGCACGGCGATGCCATGGGCTTCTCGGAACCGGTGCGGCAGCGGTTCCTGACCCAGTACGGCGTGGACATCCTGCGCGAGGAGTTCGACCGGCAGGCGTGGCGGGACATGCGGGGCGAGGATCTGACGACGCTGCTGCGTGATCTGCGCGGTGCGATGAACGGGCTCGGGCGTCAGTTCGCCGTCGGTGCCCCGCGGGGGGACGTGCTGGGCCCACCGCTCGGCAACATGACGCTCGACTGGCGGGCCTGGGTCGCGGACGGGCTGGTCGACGCGCTCGTGATCAACCAGAACTCATCCCGCTGCCCGTCGATGTGGCACGACCTCTGGCCGATGCATCGCGGCAACGGTTACGTGCAGAACTATCTGACCGGCGAGGGGCTGGCGCCGCTGGAGCGGCAACTGGCCGTCGACTACGCGCCGGCGCTGGAGGGACGTGCAGCCCGGCTGTACGTGGCACGCCAGTGGGATGCGCGCGATGAGTCGCAAGAAGCGGCGTTGGCGACAATCCCGGCGAGCAGCGGACTCGTCTTCAGCACCTTCCGCCACGACAATCCCGAGGCCGTGGGTCGGAACGACTGGCGTCTGTGAGCAGAACCTCGGCGAGCTGGAAGCAGACGGGCGCGACGACGGACAGCTAGAGAAAACGCGTCATCACGTAGTGCGGGCCGACGGTCGGCACGTCGAACTCGCCGCCCACCGTCTCGCATCCCAGTCGCTCGTAGAACAGCCGCGCGCTCGTCCGCGCGTTGAACCAAAGCCGGCGCGCGCCTCTCGCACGCAGGTGCACGAGGCACGCCTCCACGATCTGCCGACCGACGCCCTGACCCTGCGCGCCTGGCAGCACCGCCATACCACGCATCTGCCAGACACCGGCCCCGGCGGCCAGGCCCGGCATCGGCTCGGGTGCGACGGACGTGATGCCGATGAGCCACCCCCGGTGGAACGCGCCAAGGTGCAGCGCGTCGGGGTGACCGTCGCAGCCGAACACGAGTTCGTCCACGCGCTGCTGCGGGCGCAGCACCTGCTGTCGGAGGGGCCGCGTCTCTTCGGCGGTGATCGGGCGGATCTCGACGTCGAGCAGCTCGAAATCCGCGAAGTCGAAGCCGGGGCCAACGGTGCAGCCGACCAGCGTATAGGCGCCGAGCGGCCGGGCACCCTGCCAGACGCCGGCGGGGACGGTGTAGACAGGCGCAGACGCATGGCCCGCTGGGCCCAGCGTCGTGCGTGACAGGCTCGCCAGATCGCCAGGCGCGGTCGTGAGCTCCAGCGGTTCGCCCTCGTAGAAGTGCCACACCTCGTCGGAGGCGACGCGATGCAGACGCGACGCCTGACCCGCGGTGAGCAGGAAGTAGATCGTGGTGAGGGCGCTGCGCGTGCCCCGGAGGTCCGCAGGCTGCACGGTGGAGGCCGACCGGAACACCTCGGCGTACCAGCCCCCTTCGGGGTGCTGCCGCAGACCAAGCGCGGCGGTCAGTTCCTCGGCACGGGAGAGTGGCATC
>JBIKWH010000421.1:0-2730 GCA_044356435.1 Vicinamibacterales bacterium | reverse complement strand
TCATCTGACCCGGTTTTCTGAACGGTCTGTCCAGTTCTCTCTGCAAGCGCGGGGCCGGATCGAGCATGGGGTCAGGACCCTCCCGACCAGGACAGTATCGATTCCAAGCCTCCCTCGCCACAGACAACCGACTAAGTCGTTCTAAGTCAACGACTTGTTCGAGGCACTCCTGTTCTCACCCTAGCTGAGGGGCTCGGCGATCGCCACGGTTTCCACCTCGGCCGTGTGGGGAAACATGTCGATGGGCTGCACGAGCGAGACTCGGTAGCGGCCGTGCTCGATCCGCGCCAGATCCCTCGCGAGGCTTTCCGGGTCGCAGGACACATAGACCAGCAGCCCTGGCCGTAGGCGCCCGAGGATGTCATCGAGTACGGCCTCGGAGGCCCCGGAACGGGGAGGGTCGAGAATGACGACGCGGGCGGAGGCTGGCGGCAGGCGACGTAACGCCGTTTCAACGGGGGCGGCGATGAACTGACAGCGGCCGGCTGGAACGCCGTTCGCCTGACGGCTCGCGACGGCATCGGCGATGGCGCCGCGGTTGGCTTCGATGCCTACGACCGTCTGTCCCCGCCGCGCGAGCGGCAGGGCGAAGAGCCCGCCGCCGCAGTACAGGTCAAGGACCGGCAGGTCAGGCGGCACCCGCGCGAGCACTTCACGTACGAGCAGGGCGGCGCCCGCGCTGCTCGTCTGGAAGAAGGCGGACGGCGACATCAGATAGGTCGTGCCTTCAACCACCTCGGCCAGCCGGGCGTCGCCGGCGACGAGGCGAGTCTCGTCGCCGAGGATCAGCGAGCCGCGGCCCGTGTGCACGCTGACACTGACCGAGGCGACGGCCGGGTCCGACAGCAGCGCGCGTTTCGTGAGCGCGCGGAGCAGACGGCTCGGCGCGCCGTCCGAGATCAGCGTCACCATGACGCGGCCGGTCGCTCGGCTGACGCGGGCCAGCAGGCCGCGGAGTCGCAGGTCCGGCGCGGCAGTCGCCGCGGCCGCCGCGACCCGGAACGCCGCGGCATTCCCCGCGGTCGCGTGCACGGGGCATTCGGTGACGGACACGAGGTCCCGCGTCCCGCGCGCGTAGTGGCCCATCGCGTGGCCGCGCCGCCGGGCGGCCGGCCTGAACGCGAAGTGCACCTTCTGGCGAAATCCCCAGGGCTGTTCCTGTTCGATGCCGATCGTCGGCCGTACCTCAGGGGCATCGCGCAGCGTCCGTTGCAGGGCTTCCCGGACGATCGTGCGTTTGAGCGCGAGTTGACGCGGATACGCGATGTGCTGCCAGGTGCAGCCGCCGCAGGGCACGTCGGCCCTCCGGCCGAAGTGGCGGCAGCGCGGCTCGACGCGGTCGGCCGAGGGCGACACGACCTCGAGGAGCTGCCCGGAGATCTCGGCGTCGTACGCGTGACCGAGCCGGACGCGGACGCGTTCACCCGGGATCGTGAAGGGCACGGCCACGCGCATGCGGCCCAGCCGTCCTTCGCCATCGCCGTCCGTGCGGACGGCGACAATATCGATGTCGACCGCGTCCGTCGTGCGGCGTGCCGGCATCGGCTCGCGCGGTCGTGGGCGCGTCAGCGGACGCCGAGCAGTTCGACGTCGAAGACGAGGGTGGCGTTCGGCGGGATCACGCCGCCGGCGCCGCGGGCGCCGTAGCCCTTGCTGGCGGGGATCGTGAGCGTCCGCGTGCCGCCGACCTTCATGCCGACCACGCCTTCGTCCCAACCCTGGATGACGTGCCCGGCACCCAGCGGGAACGCGAAGGGCTCGTTCCGGTCGCGGGAACTGTCGAATTTCACGCCGTGGTGGTCCGGCGCCGCCTCGTCATAGAGCCACCCGGTGTAGTGGACGGTGACTTCCTGCCCCTTGACGGCTTCCGCCCCGGTGCCCAGCCGCGTGTCGACACTCTTCAACTCGGTGCTCACTGCCTCGCCTCCGCAACCGGCCATCACCGCGCATGCGAGCGCGAGGCCGCTGAACCAGGTGCTATTCGTTGCCAATCGCACGGCGCACGGCCTCGTCGTTGACCACGATGGCCATCTTCTGCTTCGCCTTGTTCAGGTACGCCGTGAAGAACTGACCACGGCGCTCGTTCTCGTACTCGCGTCGGAACGCGGCTTTGGCGCCGTTGAACTCGTCGGCCGTGACATCGTGCCGCTCCGCGACCCGCACCACCACCGAGCCGAGCGGCGTCGGGAGAGGGTCGCTCGTGCCGTTGGCTGGCAACGCGAACGCCGCCTTCTCGACGTCCGGGACGACGCCGACTTCCGGGATGGCGCCCCCGCGGGCGATGAGCTCCGTGTCCTTGACCTCCACGCCCTCTTTCTTTGCGGCGGCAGCGAAGTCCTTCGCGCCCTTCAGCTTCGCGGCGAGGTCCGCCGCGCGCGTGCGGGCCATTTCAGCGGCGCGCTCCGTCATGAGGTCGTCCTTCACGCGGGACCTGGCCTCGTCGAGCGTCGGGAGACGGGGGTCTGTCTTGCCCGAGAGCGTGAAGATCACCGGCCCCCGCGGCGTGCCGACGACGGCGCTGATCTCGCCGTCCTTCAGACGGAAGACCTCCTGCGCGGCCTGGGGAGCCGGGCCGATGCCCGGGATCGGCTCGTCCTTCGCGAAGAGTCCGGACTCGGTAACGGTAAGGCCCGCGGTCTTCGCCGCGGCGTCAAGGTCCGCGGGCTTCTTGATCTGGCCCGCGAGGGACTTCGCCTGATCCGTGACGGCCTGCTGCGAGCGCTCGAACTT
>JBIKWH010000420.1:0-2732 GCA_044356435.1 Vicinamibacterales bacterium | reverse complement strand
GGAAGGCGTACTGGGCGATCCCGGTTCCCGGGTCGAGCGCCCGGGCCGGCGTGGCCAGGACACCCAGGATGACGAGCGCCCAGCCGAGCAGTGCGAAGAGCCTTGGGGAATGTTTCATGGTGACGTCCGCGGGACCGTCGAGGCGCCCCGATTATAGGCGCGGGGACGATACCTGAATCCCCCTTTGGGGGAATTGTTGGCCTTGAAGCCGCGTTCCTATAATCCACAGCGCTCGGACGAGTTATCCGCTCAGGCAAGCGGGCGCAGCACCACACATTCCGTCGCCTTCGGCGACCCCCGGCCGCGTCAGTCGCGGCACGCTCGTGCGGGACATCTTGTCGGAACAGTGTTAGTCGACGCGGCGGGGCTCGCGGGTCCCGCGAATGGAGGCACGATGCGAGGGAAGGCGTTGATGACGGCCGCGGTACTGACCGGGTCGCTCATTGTCGGCTGGATGGGGCCGCGCGTAACTGCGGATGGCGCCACGGCACTTGAAGGAACAGTGCGCGCGGCCGGTGCGGACAAGCTGGAGGGCGTCGTCGTGACGGCCCGCCGTGAGGGCGCGAACTTCAGCGTCTCCGTCGTCAGCGACGCCAAGGGCAAGTACGCCTTCCCGCGCACCCACCTCGCGCCCGGCAAGTACGACATCAAGATCCGTGCTGTTGGGTACGATCTCGCGGCCGCGACGGCGGCCGATGTCGCCGCCGGCAAGACCGCCAAGCGCGACCTCTCTCTGGACAAGACCAAGAACCTCGCCGACCAGCTGTCGTCCATCGAGTGGGCGATGAGCATGCCGGGCACCGACGAGCAGAAGAACAAGTTCGTCTACACCGCGCTCAGCTGCGCGTACTGCCACAGCTACAAGCGCATGATGAAGTCGAAGCACACCCCCGAGCAGTGGGTCGCCGTGATCAAGCGGATGCAGGCCTACTACCCGGACGGCACGGCGTCGAGCGACGACGGCCGCGGCCGCGGCCAGCGTGAGCTCCCCTTCGGTGACTCGCTGGGCAACCCGGCGAGCGAGCCCCGCAGGGAGCGGCCGCACGTCGAGGGTGCGCCGTGGGCCGGGTTCACCGGGATGCAGCTGCCGGAGTACCTGTCGTCGATGAACCTGAGCGGCGGCCGGACGGGCTGGGACTTCCCGCTCAAGACGCTCCCCCTGCCCACGGGGAAGAGCACCCGCGTGGTGATCACCGAGTGGGACATGCCGCGGAAGGACACCGTGTCACACGACTCGGATGTCGATTCGAAGGGCAACTTCTGGTACACGGACGAGAGCCGTCAGTTCGTGGGCGTGCTCGACCCGAAGACCAACACCGTCACGGAGTACCCGCTGCCGCCCGTCTCGAAGCAGACCGTCCCCGGCGCGCGCGACGTCGTCGTGGACAAGGACGACAACGTCTGGTTCTCGCTCCGCATCGACAACGGGGCCTCGGTCGTGGGCAAGTTCGAGCCGAAGACGCAGAAGTACACCCAGGTCGAGGGCGCCTACGGCCAGTTCCTCGGGCTCGGCGGCGACGGCAAGCTCTGGACGGGGACGACGATCTTCCATCGCATCGACCCGGTGGCGATGAAGAAGGATGTCTCGATCGAGTGGGGCAAGTCGCCGAACTACCCGAAGGGCGCGCGCCTCGGTTGCTACCAGCTCCAGGCCGACTCGAAGGGCAATCCGTGGTGCACGGGCTACGTGGGGTCCTACATCATCGGCGCCGACGCCAAAACGGGCGAGTCCAGGTTCTTCCCGACACCGAAGCCGGCTTCCATGCCACGCCGCAACCGCATGGATGCGCAGGACCGCATCTGGTTCGCGGAGTACACCGGCGACCGGGCGGGGATGTTCGACACGAAGACCGAGAAGTTCCAGGAGTGGAACCTTCCCGACAAGTACGCGACGCCGTACTCGTCGTCCATCCAGGATTCCAAGGGGCGCGTCTACCTGTCGAGCAACATGTCCGAGCGCGTCTACCGCGTCGACACGAAGACGGGGGAGGTTGCCAGCTACCAGATGCCGGGCAACTTCGACTCCAAGAAGATCACCATCGACAAGTCGACCAGCAAGCCGGTCGTCTGGATGGCCAACACCCGCTCGGCCCGTATCGTCCGGGTGGAGCCGCTCGACTGACATTGTGTTGCCCGGGGGCGCCCCGCCCTCGGGCCTCCTGCTATGGTGAAGTGAGGCTCGAAGACCCATGCGGCCAAACGGACCGTTCTCCCGGCAACTTCCCGCGCTCCTGAGCGCATCCATCGTTGTGTTCGCGGCCGCCTTGCCGGCGGCCTCGCTGGCCGCCGCGGGCGACACGCGGCTCCGCGATGCCATCCGCTCGGGCGACGCCACGGCGGTCACCGCGCTCGTCCGGCAACGCGCCGATGTGAACGCGAGGGAAGCCGACGGCGCGACCCCGTTGCACTGGGCCGCGCATATGGATGACCACACGTCCGTCGAGGCCCTGCTGAAGGCAGGGGCGAAGCCGAACGTGCCGAACATGTATGGCGCGACGCCGCTGATGCTGGCCGCCGAGAACGGCAGCGCGCCGATGATCGAGCGGCTGCTCGCGGCGGGCGCGGATCCCAATCTGGGTATGCCGAGCGGTGAGACACCGCTGATGACGGCGGCCCGCACCGGGCGTGCGCCTGCCGTGGCGGCGCTCGTCGTGGGTGGCGCGAACATCAACGCGAAGGAGTCGGCCAAGGGGCAGACGGCGCTGCTCTGGGCGCTCTCCGGGCCGCACGCC
>JBIKWH010000130.1:0-5837 GCA_044356435.1 Vicinamibacterales bacterium | reverse complement strand
GATCGCGCGCTGCCAGCATCTCAAGCTGCGGCTCGCCCTTCCCGAAGATCAGGCCCGTCAGGAATTTACCGTGTTGCTCACCGTCCAGGTCATGAACCACATGCACGGCGGCGGCCACAGGCTGGTGCTGTGAAGAAGACCCGCATTCTCGCGCTCGTCCACGATCATCTGGTGCCACCGGCGGATACGACCGGCATGGACGTCGTCAACGCCGAGTGGAAGATGGAGCACGACGTCATCGTCTCGCTCCAGGAACGCGGCCATGACGTCGAAGTGCTCGGCGTCGGCGACGACCTCGCCGGCATCCGGCGCACGATCGCGTCCTTCAAGCCGCAGATCGTCTTCAATCTGATGGAGGCCTTCGCGGACATCACGACCTTCGACCAGAACGTCGTGAGCTACCTCGAGCTCCTGCGCATCCCCTACTCGGGCTGCAACCCGCGTGGCCTGATGCTCGCGCGCGACAAGGCCCTCTCGAAGAAGCTCCTCGCCTATCACCGCATCCCGGTGCCGGACTTCTTCGTCGTGCCGCGAGGCCGTACCGCGCGGCTCCCGAAGCGCCTCGGCTTTCCGCTGATCGTGAAGTCGCTCTTCTACGAGGCCTCGGTCGGCATCTCACAGGCGTCGGTCGTCGAGTCCGAGGAGCAGTTGCACAGGCGCGTGCAGTTCATTCATGAGCGGGTCGGCACGGCGGCCATCGTCGAGCAGTTCATCGACGGGCGCGAGCTGTATGTCGGCGTGCTGGGCAACGAGCGGCTGCGGGCCTTCCCCGTATGGGAGATGTCCTTCGCCCGCATGCCCGACAACCGCTGGAAGATCGCGACCGAACGCGTGAAGTGGAGCGACCAGTATCAGAAGAAGCACGGCGTCACGACCGACGCCGCGGCGCTGTCCGAGGCCGATATCGCCCGGATCTCCCACATCGCCACACGGGTGTACCGCGCTCTGGATCTGTCGGGCTACGCGCGGGTCGACCTCCGCCTCGACGCCAACGGCGGGGTCTATGTGCTCGAGGCGAATCCGAATCCGAACCTGGCGTACGGCGAGGACTTCGCGGAATCCGCCGAAAAGAGCGGCCTGTCCTACGAGGAACTGCTGGAGCGGATCGTGGCGCTGGGGTTGCGGTGGGTGCCGGAGCGGACGGGCTAGCAGGAGAGGGGCGGAGCGGACAGCGCCCACCGAGGGCACCGTCCGCTCGATTCGTCTGTTACTGCGGGAACGCGGCCGGGGCCGTGTCGTGGTACCCCTCGCCGTCGAGCGCGTGCATGAACGCGACCAGCGCATCGATCTCGGCGTCGTTCAGCCCCAGCGCCTTCATCTTCGGATCGAGGTGCGGATTCTTCTCACCTCCCCGGTTATAGAGCACCATCACGTCCCGCAGCGTCGCGACCGACCCGTCGTGCATGTAGGGCGCGTGCTTCGTGACGTCGCGGAGCGTCGGCGTCTTGAACGCGCCGGTATCCGCCGGGTTCTTCGAGATGGCCGCCCGGCCTTCGTCCTTGAAGGTCTTCGTCTTCGCGTCGTAGCCCACACCGAGATTGTGGAAGAGGCTGTCGGTGAAGTTGTTCCCGAGGTGGCACTGGTTGCACGCCGCCTTCCCGAAGAACAGCTCGTGACCCTGCTTCGCCTGCGCGCTCACGGCGGTCTCATCCTTGCTCTTGCGCCAGCGGTCGTACGGGGAATTGCCGCTCATGCGCGTGCGCTCGTAGGCGGCAATGGCCTGCGCGATCCGCTCGCCGGTGACCTCCGCGGTGCCGAACGACTCCTTGAAGTAGGGTCCGTATCCCTTGATGTTGGTGATGGTCATCACCATCGCCTCGTGCGTGTTGCCCATCTCGATCGGATTCGCCACCGGACCGAGCGCCTGCTCCTCAAGTGACGCGGCCCGGCCGTCCCAGAAGAAGTTCGGATAGAGCGTGACGGCCGCGTTCAGGAATGTCGGCGCCTTGCGCCCCCCCTCCTGGCCGTTGATGCCCGTCGAGTGCGGCGTGGGTTCGGAGAACGCGTGCTCCGGCCGATGGCAGGACGCACAGGCGACCGTGCCGTCCTTGGACATGCGCTTGTCATAGAAGAGCCAGCGGCCGAGCCGCACCCGCTCTGGGGTCGGCGCCGGCGTGACGGCCGACAGCCGGATGTCCGTGCCGAGGGGCGCCATCGGCAGGGGTTGCAGGGGGTTCTCGGCTTCCCATGCGGGAGCTGCCGCTACTTGTCTGGGTTGTTCCGCGCCGCCGCACCCGGCCGCAAGAGCGGCCAATCCAAGGAGAAGGGCACACGATACCTGTCGCATCAGTCCTCCGGAGTCTGTGAACGGAATATTCTATCCGGCCTCGGTCGAGGTCCGGTGCCGGCGCCAGACCTTGACGAGCGTCGCGGCTCTCGGCTCGAAGTCCGCGAGCGTGTGCCCGTCCAGCACGCCCACGAATGCGGCCGTGGCGCGCTTCAGCACGCCCTTCAACCCGCAGACGCCGTCGATCGGGCAGGTGTTGGTCTCGCGGTCGAAGCACTCGACCAGGTCCATGTGCGGCTCGGTCGCCCGCACCAGCGCGCCGATATTGATCTCCGATGGCCGCCGTGCGAGCCGCACGCCACCGGTCCGGCCGCGCACGCTCGCGACCAGGCCACGTTCGGTCAGCCGCCTGACGACCTTCACGAGGTGATGATGGGATACGCCGTACGACCGGCTGATCTCCTGGAGCGGGACGACGCGTTCAGGGTTGGCGGTCAGATAGAGCAGCACCCGCAGGGAGTAGTCCGAAAACTGTGTCAGTTGCATCCCGCCACTCTCCGTTTGACAGGGGTTGTCGATAAAGTCATATTTACAATACATGTTTTTGGGACCGCGCTCCGGAGAAGTCCCCGCGCCACGGGTTTTTCCCCGCCGAACGCCGCACGCCGCCGGTCGCGTGGCCGGCGAACGCCACCCGATTCCGGGCACGGCGATTGCTCAAGAGGTTCTCATGTCCACCTCCCGTCACACACGCGCGCTGACGGTGGCTGCCCTGCTGGCCGCCACGCTGTCCGGCGCGACGGTCCTCGCGCAGACACCGTCGAACCAGCCGGCCGGGTGGGACGCCGCGCTCCGGCCTCGGGAAGCGGTCGACCTCAATCCCGCGCCCGACATTGTCGAGATCAACCTGGACGCGGTCGTCGCGAAGGTCGACCTCGGCAACGGTCAGAGCGTGGAGGCCTGGACGTACAACGGCGGTCTGCCGGGTCCGCTCATCCGCACGAAGATCGGCGACCGCCTGATCGTGCACTTCACGAACCACCTTCCGGCGCCGACAACCGTGCACTGGCACGGCGTGCGCCTGCCGATCGAGATGGACGGTGTTCCGGGCATCTCGCAGCCGCCGGTGCTCAAAGGTGAAGGGTTCACCTACACGTTCACGGTCTCCGACGCCGGGCTCTTCTGGTATCACCCGCACGTCGCCTCGGCAGAACAGGTCGGCTTCGGGTTGTACGGCCCCCTGCTGGTCGAGGATCCGCAGGAGAAGGTCCGGCTGGGCTTCTCCGAAGAGCTGGTGATCGTACTGAGCGACATCGGCGTCGACGAACACGGCAAGCTGGACGATCCGAACAGCGGCGGCACAACGGGCATGGCCTTCGGCCGCGAAGGGAACTTCGTGCTCATCAACGGCAAGGTCGGCACCGGCGCCCTGACGGTCCGAAGCGGCGCGCCGCAGCGCTGGCGCATCGTCAACACGGCCAAGAGCCGCTATTTCGCCCTCGACCTCGACGGCCAGACCTTCACGAAGATCGGCTCGGACGGCGGACTCACCGCCGCGCCGACGACGGAGACGAACCTCGTGATCGGGTGCGGCGAGCGGCTGGACCTCATCGTGTCGCCGAAGGGCGCGCCCGGCTCCGAGCTGCTGTTCCGCTCCTACGTGTACAACCGCGGCTACGGCAGCATCGAGTTCAGGCCGGCCGAGGAGCCGCTGTTCACGTTGAAGTTCGCCGACCTCCCCGCGTACGCCGGGCCCGCACCGACGCCGATCTCCCGTCCGGTCGCTCCGCTCTCCGCCGTCGGAGCCACGAAGACGACGATGGACTTCACCATCGCGCAGCTCCAGAACGGCACCTTCGAGTACGGCATCAACAAGAAGCCGCACTGGGCGACCAAGCCGTTTACCGCCGCGATCGGCGAAACGCAGATGTGGACGCTCGTCAACAAGACGCCGTGGTCGCATCCGTTCCACCTGCACGGCTACTTCTTCCAGGTCGTGACCGAGAGTGGCGCGCCGGTGCATCCCGTCGAGTGGAAGGACACGGTCAACGTCCCGTTCGAGAAGACCGTGCACGTCATCGTCCGCTTCGACGACCGGCCCGGCGAGTGGATGCTCCATTGCCACATCCTCGACCACGCGGAAGGCGGCCTGATGGGCACCGTGCGGGTGGGACTGCCGGACGGACCGGCGACGCCGGCCCACGAACATCCACCCGGGAAGTAGGTCCGGGAGGTCGCATCCGGCGGGTCGCGGCAGCCTGCCGGAAGCCGGGCGGGTCGCGCCGTATACTGGCCGCATGCTCACGCCGCGCACCCGATTCCTCGCCATCTGCGCCAGCCTGGCCGCTCTCAGCGCCTCGGCGCTCGTCGCCCAGCGGCCGCCTGCGAACCCGGTCTCCACGCGGCATCCGGCGATCGAGTACGCGACGCGGCCCGTGACCGACGCGGTCGCGCTGCTCAACCAGCGGATCCTGAACGGCGAGTCGCCGCTGACGTTCGAACCCGGGCAGGGATATCTGAAGTCGGTGCTCCGGGCGCTGCAGATCCCGGTCGAATCCCAGATGCTGGTCTACTCCGAAACCAGCCTGCAGTCCGAACACATCACGCAGAAGACGCCGCGCGCGCTCTACTTCAACGACACGGCCTCGGTCGGCTGGGTGCAGGGCGCCGACACGCTGGAGCTCGCCGCGTGGGATCCCCAGCAGGGAATGCAGTTCTATCAGGTCGACCAGAAGCCGGCGGAGCGGCCGCACTTCAACCGCATGCAGCGGTGTCTCGAGTGCCACGAAGGGAACCTGACCAGCGGCATCTCGGGCATGTTGACCATGAGCATGCTGCCGCTCTCGGACGATCCGAATGAGTATGCGCAGGGATGGGCCGTTGACCAGAAGACGCCCTATGAGGACCGCTGGGGCGGCTGGTTCGTCACGGGCGCGGCTGTCCCGGCGCGCCATCTTGGCAACGTGCCGGTCTATCACGTGAAGAAGGGCGGCGTGCGCGCCGCCGTGGCCCCGAAGCTCGCCTCGGCCAGCGGCGCGGCGGACACCGCCGCCTATCTCTCCGGGTACAGCGACGTCGTCGCGCTGCTGGTCTTCAACCACCAGACGTACATGACGAACCTGATCACGCGCCTCAACTGGGAGACGCGCGTCCAGGATTGGGACCGGCTGCATCCGCCAGCCCCGGTCCGCCAGGCGTCGCGGCAGGACGACCGGGATCCCGTCGCCGCGACGGCCGCGGAGCTGGTCGATCACCTGCTCTTCATCGACGAGGTGCCGCTGCCGTCGAAAGTGCAGGGCAGTTCCGGCTTTGCGGAGGCGTTCGCGGCGGTGGGGCCGAAGGATGCCAAAGGGCGCTCCCTGCGCGAGTTCGACCTGGCGAAGCGGCTGATGAAGTATCCGTGCAGCTATCTGATCTACGCGCCCGCGTTCGACGCGCTGCCCGCACGGGCGAAGACGCTGGTCTACGAGCGGCTCTGGACGGTGCTCTCAGGGAAGGATGCCGACCCGGCGTACCGCCGGCTGACGGCGGCCGACCGGCAGGCGATCATCGAAATCCTGCGCGAGACGAAGCCGGGCCTGCCGGACGTCTTCCGGCAGGGCTGAGGTCA
>JBIKWH010000254.1:0-3959 GCA_044356435.1 Vicinamibacterales bacterium | reverse complement strand
ACGTCCCGGGGACGTCGATCCGCTCCTCCCACGCTTCCATCCGTGGACTGGTGCCCTTCTGGATCGCCGTGAAGATCTCCCCGTCCGTCGAGCCGTACACCCACGTCTCGTCGATCAGGCTGGGGCCGATGCTCCCGCCGCCGTCGCGGGCATGGCAACCGCGGCAGAATTTCTGATACGTCTTCTCACCAGCCGCCAGCGACTCCGCGTTGGCCTCGGCCGGATTCTTCAATTTCGCGGCGTCGGGGTTGCCCTGCGCCCCGGCCAGCGCCGCCGTGACCACGGCGATCGTCAACGCACCTGCCATCAGCCCCGCGACCTTCATCGGCGTGTCCTCGCATGCAGCACCGCGACTGCGTGCATGTACCCGCCCGTGCGGCTGAACTCCTCACGGGCGGCCGTTTCCATGTACGACCGTGCCCGAGCACGGTCCCCTTGCGCATCGTAGAACAGCGCGACGTACAGCGCCCCGTAGAAGCGGCCGGACGCACTGCCCTTTCCGGCATCCAGCACATCCTCCGGCGTCAGCGTGCCGCGCAGCATCTCGTACACCTCGCGCATGGGGCTGCGGAGATCAGGTCCGACCGGCAGCAGGGCTTTGCGGGCAGCGGCGAACGATGTGTCGTGGGCCGCGCACAGGAAGTGCCACGCGGCGTTCTCGACATCGTCGGGATTCACCTGCCGGTGCGACTCGAACTGCAGTCGGCAATCCTTGTAGCGGCCCGCGTAGAACAGCGCGATGCCGCGCTGCCAGAGGTAGGGAGCCTGCGCGGGCCGAGCGGTGACCACCGCATCGAAGGCCTTCACGGCCTCGTCGACCCGGCCGGCCAGCAGCGCCGCGTCAGCGCGGGCCATCAACTCATCCGGAGATGGCTGCGCCGCACCGGTCCGGCCGGCCGTCACGGTCAACAGCACCAGGGCGTGAACTATCAGGCGTGGAACCAGCATGCGGTTACAGGATCTCACGTAGGCCGTGTGGTATCCTACGGCCCCAATTCCTTTGATGTCAAAGAGTTAAGCGACATTACTTCGCACACAAGGAGTCATTGTTTCATGCGAAAGATTGCATCCATCGCGTGCGCCGTTCTGCTGTCGACGGCAGCGGCCGTCCAGGCGCAGACCCCGCAAGGCGATCCCCAGAAAGGCCGCGCCATGTTCTCCGGGCAGGGCGGCAGCGGCTTCTGCATGCTGTGCCACGGCATGGCAGCGCAGGGCGGCTTCGGACCCGGACTCGCGGGGGGCCGCGGCCTCACGTTCGAGCAGTTCAAGCGCTCCGTGCAGCAGCCCTGGGGCGTGATGCCGCGCTTCCCCAACATCAACGATGAAGGCCTGGCGCACCTCTACGCGTTCCTGAAGAGCCTGCCCCCGGCACCGGAGCCGGCCAACTGGAGCGTCGCGCCTGCGGCCGCGACGGCGCCGAAGGGTCAGCAGTTGCTGATTCAGTACGGCTGCGGTCAGTGCCACGGCCCGGAGAACGGGCATCCGCGTCGCGACCTCGGAGGCAAGGCGAAGGACGTGAACTTCGAGGTCTTCAAGAAGATCATCTACGAGAAGGGGCCGACGCAGATGGGCCTCTACAACCCCGACCGGCTGAACGAGTCGATCGCGCGTGAGATCTATGACTACATGGAGCTGGCCGGTTTCCGCACGCTCCTCTTCGCGACGATCGCGGCGCCGACAGTCGCGGACGGCAAGTTGACCTACACGCTGACCCTCGACAATCGCGGCAAGAAGGGCGCGGGCCTCCCGGCCGATGACGTGCTCGTGTCGCTTGTCGTGCCGAAGGGCTTCACCGTCGTGACCGCGACGGGTGGGGCCTATCAGGGTGTGAAGCCTGTCGAGACGGTGACCAACCCCGGCCAGCTCGCGCCGTTCCGCGCGATGAACCCGAAGCCGAACCCCACCCGCGCCACGGTCGACATGGCGCAGTGGAGGGTCAAGTCCGTCCCGGCCGGCGACAAGGTGGACCTGACGTTCACCATCACGGGCACGGGCGCACCGAACTTCACCGGCTCGAACGTGACCTGGGGCAAGCCGGCCATCAAGCGGCCCGCGAACGTGACCCACACGGACGATCGCACCGCGGCGCGGGGCGACATCATCTGGGCGCCGAGCATGGAGTTCTTCCTCCCGCCGCCGCCAAAGCCGGCGTCGTAACCCCGGGCACATCGTAGCCCCGGGCAGATCGGGCGTATTCCACAGGGCCGGCTCACCTCAGGGTGGACCGGCCCTTCGTCTATCCGGGCCACGCAGTATCCTTGGGGCGTGGAGTGGGCTGAGATCCGTCGCAACGCCGGGGACTTCTTTCACGGCGCCGCGTTCGGGAAATACGAGCGCGAGTTCCGCAAGCAGGAACTTGAGCTGCACGACCTCTTCATGCTGCTCTGCTATCTGGAGCTGATGGGCATTCCCAACCCCGCCACGCTGTATCTGCTGGACATGTATCCCCTGCTGCTCGACGAGTTCCACCACTGGCACCGCCGCATGGGCATGCCGCACTCCCCGCTCGATTCGATGGGCTGCTGCTGAGGGACGCGATGCCGCTCCTGCTCGACCACCACATCCTCTTCTTCGGCGGCAAAGGCGGCGTCGGCAAGACCACCTGCGCCGCCGCCGTCGCGCTGGCGGCCAGCCGGCGAGGCCGGCGTGTCCTCCTGGTCTCCACGGACCCGGCACACTCGACATCTGACTCTCTGGGGATCGCGATCCCCGCCACCGAGACCGTTGTCGCCCCCCTGCTGACCGCGATGGAGATTGATCCGATCGCGGAGGCCCGGCAGTACATCGCGGAGGTCAAGGTGCGCGCCACCGCGCTCTTCGGCGACGGCGCCACGAAGGCGATGGCGCAGATCGATCTCGCAGGGGCGATGCCGGGGATCGAGGACGCGGCGCTCTTCGACCGGCTCTCCCGACTGGTCGCGGACCGGGCCGATCACTACGACCTCGTGGTCTTCGACACGGCGCCGACCGGCCACACGCTCCCGCTCCTCCGGATGCCGGACGCCATGGGCACCTGGCTGCACGCTCTCGCCGCGTCGCGACGCACGATGCTGCCGAAGGATCGACTCGACGATGACCCGATCATCGCGACGCTGGAAGAGCGGATCGCGCGCCTTCGGACGTTCCACGAACGCCTGACCGCGACCACAGCCGCGTTCGTATTCGTGCTGATCCCCGAGAAGCTGCCGATCGAGGAGACCGCGCGCGCGCTCGAGCAACTGGACGCCGCGCGCATCAACGTGGCCGGCCTGATCGTGAACCAGGTCATTCCGGACTCCGCGGCCGGCGACTTCATCGAGGCCCGCCGCGTGCAGGAGCGGATGCATCTCGACCGGATCGACACGCTGTTCGCGCGGTACCCGCGCATCCGGGTCCCGCGCCGGGCTGCCGACGTCCACGGTCTCGAGGACCTGGCCGCGATCGCCGCCTCCCTGGTCGGCTGAGCACGCTCCGCACGGACATTCCTGGCTGATCCAGGGTCCGGGCGGACGATAATGTGCACATGGCCGTTTCCGAACGCGCCGGCGACGTCACCACCAGCGAGGTGCGCCGGCTCTCGACCCTGCTCGACGTCAGCCGCGCGCTGTCGTCGACGCTCGACCTGAAAGCCGCGCTGCACAGCGTGCTCGAGATCCTCGGCAAGCACCACGGCGCGGTGCGCGGCATGATCGCGCTCATCGACGAGGACACCCGCGATCTGCACGTCGAGGCCACGGACGGGCTCATCAAGGCCGGCACGCGGGCACGCTATGCGGTCGGCGAAGGCATCACGGGCCGGGTGGTGCAGACGGGCCGCGCCATCGTCGTCCAACGCGTCAGCCGTGAGCCGCTCTTCCTCAACCGGGCCTCCGACCGCCCCGAGCTCGCGCGGCAGGAGCTCAGCTACATCTGCGTGCCGATCACGCTGACCCGCAAGGCCATCGGCGCCCTGGGCGTGGACCTCCGCTACAAGGCTGATC
>JBIKWH010000419.1:0-2754 GCA_044356435.1 Vicinamibacterales bacterium | reverse complement strand
TCCCGAAGCGGAAACGATCATCACGCAGATCGGCGGTGGTGGCGGACCGTTCGGCAGCACACAGTCGCACCGCGGCCAGTTCAACCTCCGCCTCGTGCCGCGCGACCAGCGCACCCGGTCCAACGAACGGATCGCCATGGATCTGCGTCGGCAGCTCTCAGGCATTCCCGGCGTCATCACCCGCGCCAATCCGGCCGGCGGCAATTTCCAGATGGGCCGGATGTTCGGCGGCGGTGGCGACGGTCGCCTGTCGGTCGAAATCCGGGGCCACGACCTGAAGGATGCCCGCCAGCTCGCGCAGGACACGTTCAAGCTGCTGCAGACGACCCCCGGCATCGCCGACGCCCGCCTGGGACAGAACGACGGCCGGCCTGAAGTCAGCCTCCGCGTCGACCGCCCCAAGGCGGCACTGCTCGGGATGAGCGTGACCGGCGTGGCCAACACGATCCGCACGAACGTGGCGGGTACGCAGGCCGCCTTCTTCCACGAGCGCGGCAACGAGTATCCGATCGTGGTGCGGCTGCGCCAGGAAGACCGCAGCAGCGTGCCGGACGTGGCGGACGTCCTCATTTCCGGCGCAGGCGGCCAGGTCGTGCCGGCAAAGAACCTGCTCGTGATGGACCGCGGCACCGGCCCCGTGTCGATCGATCGCAAGAACCAGGAGCGCATCCAGCGCGTGAACGCGGAGACGGAAGTCACGTTGAGCGACGCCGTCAAGGCCGTGCAGGAACGGCTGCCGCAGGTCAGCGTGCCGCAGGACTTCTCCGTCGGCTTCGGCGCCGAGGTCGAACAGCAGGCCACCGCGTTCAACCAGCTCCAGCTGATGCTCGTGCTGGCGATCCTGCTGGTCTACGCGGTGATGGCGTCGCAGTACGAATCGCTGAAGGACCCGTTCATCATCATGTTCTCGATTCCCGTGTCCGCCTTCGGCGTCGTCGTGATGCTGCTGGCGACGGGCACGAGCTTCAGCCTCCAAGCCTACATCGGCATCATCATGCTGGCGGGCATCGTGGTCAGCAACGCGATCCTGCTTGTCGACTACACGAACACGCTGCGGCGCCGGGACCATGTGCCACTGCGGGAAGCAGTCGCGCTCGCCGGCCGCACGCGGCTCCGGCCGATTCTCATGACGTCGCTGGCGACGGGTCTCGGCCTGGTGCCGATGGCGCTGGGTATCGGTGACGGCGCCGAGCTCCAGGCCCCGCTGGCCCGCGTCGTCATCGGTGGTCTGACCGCGTCGACCCTCGTCACGCTCGTGCTGGTGCCGGCGATCTACACGCTCTTCGAGGAAGGCTGGTCGGGGCTCTGGAAGAAGGGCGCGCCAGTCGATTCAACGCCCGAGACGGCGCAGTAGTTCCGCGACGGTCAGCCCGCTCACCGGGTCGCGCCAGTCCGGCGCGATCTCGGCGAGTGGCTCCAGCACGAACGCGCGCTCGCGGAACCGCGGGTGCGGCACCATCAGCCCCGGCTCCGCCACCACCAGCTCCCCGAACAGAATCAGGTCCAGATCGATGGTCCGCGGCGCGCCGGGAGACGGCCGTTCGCGTCCCAGGGACGCCTCGATCTCGAGCATCGCCGCGAGGACCGCTGCCGGCGTCGCCGTGCTGGCGCCCACGGCCGCGGCATTCAGAAACAGGGGTTGGGGTTCCACATCGACCGGCTCGGTCTCGTGGTAGCTGGACACGCGGAGGTCCGGCAGCAGGTGCCGAAGACGCGCGACGGCGGTGTCCAGGGCCCGGCTGCGGTCGCCCAGGTTGCTCCCCAGGGCCACCGCGACCGGTGTGGGGGTCACGCCTGCCAGCGCTTCGGCAGCACGCCGCCGACCCTGGGCGACCCGGCTGTCCGCTTGCCCAGCACGTCCTCGAAGCCCGTCGCGGCCTGCTCGAACAGCCGCTGATGCTCGCGCGACTCGCCCAGCACCACGTCCAGCATCCGGCGGTGGCGCGCGTGCGACATGCCGGCCACGCGCGGCGTCCATCGCGTCACGAACTCCGCCAGGTGCTTCGCGTCCTCGGCGAGGATGTCCTTGAACGCCGCCGGGTTCGTCCCCTTGGGCGCGACCGGCGCGCCGAGCGAGGTCCCCGGCGCCGGCATCGGGACGCCGGCGTCCGCCAGGGCGTCGACGAGCCAACGCACGTGCGTCTCTTCGCGGTTCACGACGTACTGGTAGGTGTTGTTGAAGTCGTAGTGCGCCACCACGCGGGCGGACGCCTCGTGCCGGCCAAGAATGGCCAACCGGTCAGCAGCCACGGCGGTCAGGAGCGTCTGGAGGGTTTCGGGAGTCGCAGCCATCAGGATTGCTTTTCCTTACAGGAGATGCAGGAGCGGGTCCACGGAATCGCCGCGAGCCGCGCCGGCGAGATCGCCTCGCCGCAGTCGCGGCAGGTGCCATAGGTGCCCTCGTCAAGGCGCCGGAGCGCACCCTCGATGGCCTGGAGAATCTTCGCGTCCGTCTGTTTCAGCTTCAGCTGGATGTGCACCTCGTTGGTGCCATCCGCCTGGTCGGCCATGTCGCCCTGGCGTCCGGAGTTGTTCTCCATCGTCCACTGGAGCGGTTTGGCCGCGGAGCCGCCAAGCAGTTCCGACTGCTTCCTCAGGAGCGCATCACGATAGAACGAGGCATCCGTCGACATCGAGCGTGAATTTTATCACTCCGAGCGCATCATTCCGAGCGCAGTGTCGCGAGCGGCTTGCGCCTCAGGACATCGGCGCTGGCCGCCACGCCGACCACGGCCACCAGCAGCGTGGCAGCAA
>JBIKWH010000471.1:0-2760 GCA_044356435.1 Vicinamibacterales bacterium | reverse complement strand
CCAGCTGCTTCAGATCCAGCAGTGCAGACATGGCTTCTACACCAAGTTGCTCGGAAGGCTTGTTCTGGGCCAGTGACAGCAGATCGGCCTAGTGCTCGGTTCGCTGAAAACGCTTGACGAGCGCCACAAACTGCGAACTCCCCCGGGCCTTTTCAAGCACCCGAGCCAGCGCGGCAGCGGCGGCCGGGGAAGATGCGTCGCCGGCTGTCCGCGAGAGCGCTTCGACGGTCACAAACACAGCCAATTCGCCCGAAAGCCCCTGCAGCAAATCACCGCCAAGCAGTTCTGTGCATTCACGACTCACCACAGAGCGCTCGTCAAAGTCCAGACTGCGGAACCAGCGAGCCGCTTCGGCCTGCAATGCGGGCTGATCGGCTGACGCCGCATCGCGAGCCGCCTGAAGCAGAGTACGAAGTCGGAGCACTTTGGCTGCGGCGGCTGAAGGTCCGCGGGAACGCCAGATGAGAGCATCCACGGCGGCCTGGGAAACAGCGTCTCGGCTGGAACGTTCTGCGGCGAGCGAAGTCAGAACGGCGTCCCACTCGCTTCCCGCACCGATTCCCAGAGCTTCCACGGCCCAGCGGTCCGTTGGGTCAAGATGAGCAGCCAGAGCAGCCAGCAGCTTTGTTTTTTCCTCAGCCGGCAGAAATCTGAGAGCAATCGCGCATTCGCGACGCACAGCCGGGGAAACATCGTTGACCAGCGCAAGTACGATGGGGGGGAGTTCAAGTCCAAGTCTGCGAGCAAGTCGCAGACCCGTGATGCGGATGTCCGCGTCCTTGTCCTGAACAGCTCGCTGCACCATCTCTGAGCCCTTGCCGTCCATCTGCCCCAGCAGCCAAAGGGCCCGGGCACGGAAGCGGGCGTTGGGGTCGGAGGCGTACATCGATTCCAGAACAGGTACCGCGGCCGCGCCGGCTTTCTGCAGTGCGGTCCATGCGAGATATCGCGTGGCGACGTTCGGGCTTTTCAACGCCGCTGCGGCACCTGCAGGAGTGCTGAAGTCGGGCTTTGGAACGCTGTAGCTGCGGCCCGGCAAAGACACGCGGAACAAACGCCCGCGATCCACATCGCCCTGTCGATGCCCCCCCACACCCGGATCATACCAGTCCGCGACGATGAGCGAACCATCCGGAGCCACGCAGACGTCTGATGGTCGAAACCACTGGTCACGGCTTCCCGTAAGCACTGGATGAACGTCAGCTGAATAGCCCGCACCCTGAACAGTGGTCGCGTAGCTGCGGACGATGTTGGGACCAGCATCGCAGTGAATCAGCTGGTTGCGGAAACGGTCGGGCAGCGCGTCGCCTTCGTACACCAGAATACCGGTCGGCGATCCAGCGCCAGTCTGCAGCAGATTGGGAACCACGCCCGGGTCATTCAGATGCCAGTGGCGCAGCGGGATCTCTGTTTCCAGATTGGTCCGCGGTTGCTGCCAGCCAGCACCAGTGAGCTCATCCTTGTAGCCGTAATTCCCGTATTCCATCACGTAGTTGATTCGCACACCCCGGTTGCCGTCGTCGTCGTTGTCCGACTGCCAGATCGTACCGAAACTGTCTACGCACAGTTCCCAGTTGTTGCGGAAGTTCCAGCCGAGCGTTTCTACACGGCTGCCGTCCAGTTCACAGCGGAAGGCCATTCCCTCCTGATAAGGTTTCCGAGAAGCCCGAATTTCGTTGCCGGCCAGATCCACCACGATCTTCCCGTCAGGAGTGTGCAACTCTTCGCCGCTGTTACCAAAATTGAAGTACAGACGACCATCCGGGCCAAATGTGAAACTGTGGATGCCGTGGTCGTGCTGAGTTCCCTTGATGCCAGTGAAGAGCACTTCCTTTCGGTCAGCCTTCAGGTCGCCATTGTCATCGTGGAAGCTGAACACGCTGTCGCCGGCAGAGACGATGACCCGGGAACCAAGCACACAAACGCCGTGAGCGGAATCGATCTCACGCCCCTGATAAAACACCGTCTCCCGGTCCGCCAGCCCGTCGCCGTCGCTGTCCTCCAGCACCAGGATCCGATCTCCCGCCGAACGGTCAGGATTGCCGCCGTTGGCAAATCGACGGTAGTTGACGACTTCACAGACCCAAATGCGCCCCAGGTGGTCGACATCGATGTTGGATGGGCTCAGCAGCCTTGGTTCGGCGGCAAACAGGCGCACTTCCAGCCCTTCGCCGACGTCCAGACCGGACACCGCCGATTCCGGAGTCCGATCGACCCCCGGGGCTGCTGTTGTCAGCGGACCTGGCGCCTGAGTAAACACGTGGAACTGTACACTGCCTCCGCCACCCTGATCCGTCCCGCCGTTGTCCAGTCCCACCCGGGCCGTGAACTTTTCGTAGCCTTCGGGAATAGAGAAATGAATTGTTGAGTTTGCGTGCGTGCCAATTCCAAATTCAACGGACTTTCCCTGAATTCGCAGCGCACCGCCTTCGACGTTGACCCCGTTGCCCGGACGCCCCCATTCCGATTGCGCCATCTTCCATTTGAGATCCGTCAGCTTCAGCGTCCCCGCAGGCCCCGTGAGCCGCGGTTCCGCCCAGTCGGCCCAGTCGCAGCCGAAGCCATCACCACCGTCCGTTACAACGAGATACAAGTCCTTCGCGCCCCGAATGTCGGCCGTGAGCGGTAACGCATGCCCGGGAGTTGACGCAGTAATCAGCGGTGACGAAACCACAGGTTTCGGTGGTGCCGCCTGAGCCACCGAAGGACGGCCCGCACCAGTGAAGGCAAACAGACCAAAGCCAGCCAAAGCCACCAGAG
>JBIKWH010000041.1:0-9886 GCA_044356435.1 Vicinamibacterales bacterium | reverse complement strand
CGTATTAGGGGCGGGCGTTACGATCCGCAGACAGGACGGCACACCGATGAGCGAGATGACCCGACGCGAGTACGAAGAGCACCTGGAACCACTCCAGCAGGATCTGAACGACCTGATGCACTGGCTGTCGCATAGCCGCAAGCGCCTGCTCGTGATCTTCGAGGGGCGCGACGCGGCCGGGAAGGGCGGCGCCATCAACGCCATCACGCAGCGCATGAACCCCCGGCAGGCGCATGTCGTCGCGCTGGGCCGCCCCACGGAGCGTGAACAGGGCCTGTGGTACTTCCAGCGCTATGTCGAGCACCTGCCGTCAGCCGGCGAGCTCGTGCTGATGGACCGCAGCTGGTACAACCGGGCCGGTGTGGAGCGGGTGATGGGCTTCTGCACGGACGACGAGTACCGGAGCTTTCTCGAGGCCACGCCCACCTTTGAACGGCTGCTCGCCGACGACGGCCTGATCATCCGGAAGTACTGGCTGGCGGTGGATCAGCGCCACCAGGAGTCGCGCTTTGCTGAGCGGGCCGCCGATCCCCTCAAGCACTGGAAGCTCTCGCCCATCGACCTCAAGGCGCGGTTGCACTACAGGGACTACGGCGAGGCGCGGGACGCAATGTTCAAGGCGACGCACCGCAAGTTCGCGCCGTGGACGGTCGTCAGCTTCGACGATCAGCGCCGCGGACGCCTGAATCTGATTCGCCACCTGCTGAAGCAGGTGCCGTACGACCGGCTGGAGGACGCGGTGATTCAGCTTCCGCCGCTCCGGAAAAAGGTGTCGAAGGAGCGCTTCGCCGGACCGGTCAAGCCGATCACGGGCTGGTACTGAGGCGGGCCGTCCGGGTCAGCTCCGCGTCAGTGGGGGTGTCGAACGTCAACGGGTGCATCCAGCAATCGCTGGATCTGTCGCCTCTCGTCCACCAGCGGGCGCCAGTCGTAGATCAGGACCTCCAGCGGTCGCCAGATCGCGACCCAGCCCGTGATTACCAGCCCCTCACGCAGGATGTCGCGGAGCGGCCCGCTGGACATCAGCGTCTCGGTCAGCTCGGCGAGGGTCAGGAAGACGGCGAGGACTGTCAGCCCCACCGCCAGAAACCCGCGCCCCCGTCGCCAGTGTGTCTCCAGCTGGCGATTCACCTGCGCGAGCTGGTAGGTGAAGTGTGCCCGGACCGCTTCGACCAGTTCGTCGCGGGTCAGGGTGGACTCCAGCGGCTCCGTAATGGTGACGACGATCGCGAGCGGCTTCGCGCTCGGGATCTCGCGCGCGGCACCGAGGAGATACTCCACGGCGTCCTGGTCAAGGTCGCGCTCGCGGAAAGGCGAGGGGTCGCGGCTGTCGAAGAGCTGCCGCGCCTGACGGACGGTGATGTCGATGCACCACCGGCCGTTCTCGACGCGGTACCGCGGACGTTCAGCTATCGGCGACCCCATTCAGCGAGCTGGCTTCAGATCCCGCACGGCCGGGTAGCCCGGCAGTCCCCTGGCTTGCGTGACGCCGCGGACGATCGCTTCGGAGAGCACCTCCGCCGCGAGGCTGCCGATGGTCGTGATGTCCGCCGTGCCGGTCCAGCGTCCCGTGGCGAGGGCAAACACCGTGTCGCCGTCACCGCTCGTGTGCGAGGGATTCAGCGCGCGCGCCAGGCCGTCGTCGGCCATGAGCGCCAGGCGACCCGCCTGCAGCTTGCTCAGCTTCGCGTTCGTGGCCACGACGGCGATCGTCGTGTTCTGGCCGGACTGGGGCGGGGGCAGCAGCGCGCCGGACCGGATGAGGGCGCGCGCATCCGCCAGGGTCCCGTCCGCGTGACGCACGCCGGCGATCACCTGGCCGGTCTTCGGGTTGATTACATCGCCCACCGAATTGACGACGGCGATCGCGGCCACGACGAGGCCGTTCGGCAGCGTGGCCGACGCGGTGCCCACGCCGCCTTTCATCGCCCCGTACTTCCCGCCGGGCGCGCCGCTGGCAATCTTGCCGACCGTGGCTCCGGTGCCCGCGCCCACGCTGCCTTCAGTGATGGGACCCGCCGTGGCGCTGGAGGCGGCCCGGTAGCCGCAGTCGGCGGTGGGGCGGACCTTCGGGTTGCTGCCGACGTTGAGGTCGAAGATGACGGCGGCCGGCACGATGGGCACCCGGCCCGCGCCGGTCGGGAAGCCGAAGTTGCGTTCCTCCAGCCAGCGGACGACGCCCGTCGCGCTTTCCAGTCCGAACGCGCTCCCGCCGGTCAGGACGATGGCGTTCACACGCTCAACCATGTTCAGCGGGTCGAGCAGGTCGGTCTCGCGCGTGCCGGGTGCCGCGCCGCGCTGAGAGATCCCGCCCACGGCGCCGTCGCCGTCCACGAGCACCACCGTGCAGCCGGTCGGCCTGAGCGACAGCGTGTGATGTCCCGTCTTGATGCCGGCAACCGCCGTGATGCCCCACGGCTCCGTGCTCCGGATGCTCTGGCCGGGCAGCCCGACGGAGGTCAGCGCCACGCCGGCGAGCATGGCGGCCGCGGCACGGAACAGCGTTCCTGAGAGCGGGAGAGCGTGCGGACGGGAGGGCACCGAGCGGGCAGGCATGCCGTGGGAGCAACTCTAACCGAGACAGCGGCTTGGCGTGATCGCCCTAGAATCCCTCGATGGCTCTCACGACGTCCGCACCCGATCACGACCCCGGCTGCCTCATCTGCCGACTCAACGACGGCTCCGAGCCCGTCCCCCACGGGATCCTCTACCAGGACGACCTCTGGGTCGTCCGGCACATGCCGCCGCCGTATGCGGTCGCCGGCTGGCTGATTCTCCAGACGCGCCGGCACTGCCCGGAGCCCGCGCAGTTCAACGACAGGGAAGCCGTGTCCTTCGGTCCGGTGCTGCGGCTGTGCGAAGCCGTTCTCCTCCGTGTCACCGGGGCCGCGCGCATCTATACGGCGGCGCTCGGCGAGAAGGTGCGGCACGTCCATGTCCACATGGTGCCGAGGTATGACCCGCCAGCCGAGGGTGCCCTGGGGTGGGATGTGTTCGGGCTGGAGCGCCGCGCGGCGGCCGGTGAGTTCGTCGTGGCTGAGGACGACGTGGCCCGCGTTGCTCAGGCGGTCAGGGAGAAATTGAACGCGATATAGCCCGCGTGGCCAGCCTTCGGGCAAAGCTGGCAAGCCGCTTGCCCTTCTCACTGTGTCGCTCTGTTGGAGGAGACACGATGAGATCGAGGCTTTCCCGCGTTATTCCCCTGATCATCCCGGCATTGCTGGCATCCAGCCCGGCCTGGAGTCAGCCACAGAATTTTGTAACCGATGTCAGTACTGCAATCGATCGGGGTCTCACGTGGCTCGATGACGCCGGCTATTTCGCACCCGGCATCGCGGGCGATGCGACTGGACTCGTCGCGCTGACGCTGCTTGAGAAGCGCCCTGGCGGCGACCCCGGAGCGCCACCGCAGGGTTATGCGGGCGCGTCGTCCGCCGACCAGGCGCGGATCGACGGCCTGATCGGCCACCTGGTCTCCACTGCCAACCTCCCGTTCTTCGCCTATCGGAACGGCCAGGAAATGATGGCGCTCGCGCTCTATCTCCGCACGGGTGGTCCCGATCAGTCCGGCGCACTCGCGGCGCTCAACGCGGCGTTCGACGAGTCCGCCACGCTGGTCGGCCTGAACGACTGCACGCCGAACGGGTCTGGTGGCTGCGAGCCGGGTACCGGCGGTCCCGAGCCGTGCATCGACGACGGCTTCGGCGGCTGCCGGCCCGGGCTGCCGTCGGCCACCGGCGTCGCCGCGTGGGACGGGTACTGGTGCTACATGGAGCTGAACTGCCCGGACTCGTCCACCACGCAGTTTGTGATCTCCGGCATGTCGGCCGCGCGCTTCGTCTACGCCGACCCGGCGTATGCGGACCCGGACCGGCTGACCGCGCTCAACCTGCTCGCGGCCCGCTCCGCGGCGGCCTATCAGGCGAACGGCGAGAGCGGGGAGTACTGCAGCCCCGGCGGCGAGCTCACCGCGTCTGAAGCCGGTCATGGCTACAACGTCGGCAGTTGCAACTCGTTCCAGCAGACGGCCAGCGGCGCGTGGGTGCAGCTCATCGGCGGCGCGACGGTGAACACGCCCGGCGTCCAGCAGTACCTCGAGTGGATGCGCAACCGCTACCGCTACGCCGACAACGAGGCCAACGACTGGGGCAACGTGTCCTACGGCTACGGTCTCTGGAACGCGAGCCGCATGTTCTCGTTCCTGGACGCCTCGCCCGTGGCGCCGGAACCCGGAAATCTCTCGACCGCTGACTTCGGGATGCTCGCGCCCGAGGCGGCGCCGCCCTACGAGTTCCTGATGGACGAGTTCGGCGTGGTTGTCACCGCCGGCCGTCAGATGCGCCTGAACCCGGCGGACGTGCCTCGGCCGCCGGCCTTCGGCCCTGAAGGCGCCGGCCACTACGCCGGCACGTCCGGCCTCGCGCCGTGGTACTTCGACTTCGCCGCCACACTCATCGCGCGGCAGGACCCGTACGGCTACTTCGAGTCGAGCAGCGGCTGGAGCATCGAGTCGGAGCAGGCGTACCACATCCTCGTGCTCGAGCGGTCCGTCGGCGGGGGCTGCACGGACTCCGACGGCGACGGCCTCTGCGACAACCGCGACAACTGCGCGCAGGCCGCCAACGGGGATCAGGCTGATGGCGACAGCGACGGCCGGGGCGACGCGTGCGATGTGTGTCCGGGCGACCCGACCAACGACGTGGACAGCGACGGCCTCTGCGGCGGCGTCGACAACTGCCCCTACATCGCGAATCCGGATCAGCTCGACGGCGACGGCGACGCACTCGGTGACGCGTGCGACGCCTGTCCGGAAGACGCCTCCAACGACGCGGACGGCGACCAGGTCTGCGGCAACATCGACAACTGCGCCGATGCGGCGAACACCGGGCAGACGGACCTGGATGGCGACGGCGTCGGTGATGCCTGCGACGAGTGCATCAGCGACCCGCTGAACGACGCCGACAACGACGACGTCTGCGGCGCGGTCGACAACTGCGCGGACGCGGCGAATGCGGACCAGGCGGATGCGGACGGTGATGGCATCGGCGACGCCTGCGACGTCTGCGCGAACGACGCGGCCAACGATGCGGACGGCGACGGCGTCTGCGGCGACCTCGACAACTGCCCGCTGGTCGCGAACACCGATCAGGCGGACGCCAATAGCAACGGCGTTGGCGACGCGTGTGACAACCTGCCGCCGGTCGCGGTGGACGATACCGCGACGACGCCTGCCGGCACCGCGATCGAGATCGCCGTGCTGACCAACGACACGGACCCGGAGAACGACACGCTGACGATCGCGGCCGTCACGCAGCCGGCGCACGGCACGGCCGCGGTCGGTCCTGTCGGCAAGGTGACCTACACGCCGGCGGCCGGCTACTCGGGCGCCGACGCGTTCACCTACACGATCAACGACGGCCACGGCGGCGCGGCGACGGGAGACGTGGCCGTCACCGTGACGCAGGCGTCGAACGAGCCGCCGGTCTGTTCGGCCGCCACGCCGAGCCTGCTGAGCATCTGGCCGCCGAATCACCAGCTGGTGCCGGTCACCGTGCTGGGCGTCACAGATCCGAACGGCGACCCGGTGACCATCGCGATCACGGCGATCTTCCAGGATGAGCCCACGAACACCTACGGCGACGGCAACACGCCGGTCGACGGCAAGATCAGCGGCGCCACGGCGATGATTCGCGCGGAACGGCAGGGCAACAAGGACGGTCGCGTCTACCACATCCGCTTCACGGCGACGGACGGCCGCGGCGGGTCGTGCACGGGCGAAGTGGAAGTCTGCGTGCCGCACGACCAGGGACGCTACCGGTCGGATGACAACGACCGTGGTCGTGCCTGGAAGCACCGCAGCCGGAAGTCGAGCGCCGCGTGCACGGACGGTGGCGCCATCTACAACTCACTGGTGCCGGGGACGAAGCCGAAGCCGGATCACGACCCGCGCGGGTGCCGCGACCGCGACGGCCACGAGCATGGCCGCTCGGATTACGAGGACTGGGATCGCGACAAGCGCAGCCGGCGGTAGGCCCGGCGCGTGAGACGTGGGCGGGGCGCGGGCCCCGTCCACGGGCTGCTCTGGTAACGTTGGCCCGACGTCAGGAAGTTGTCAGGTGACTTCGACGTCGCAGCCAGCTATGAGTAGTCCGGTGCGGATTCTGATCGTCGAGGACGAACCCAAGCTGGCCGGTGCGGTCCGGGACGGCCTGGAGGCCCAGCAGTACACGGTCCGTCTCGCCGCGACCGGCGAGGACGGCTTCCGCCTCGCCACGAGCGAACCGTTCGATCTGATCGTGCTGGATGTGATGCTTCCCGGCCGGGACGGCATCCAGGTGCTCGCGGCGCTCCGTGAGCGTCAGCTGGCCACACCAGTGCTGCTGCTGACGGCACGCGACACGGTCGAGGACCGCGTGAAGGGCCTCGACGCCGGCGCGGATGACTATCTCGTGAAGCCGTTCGCGTTTCCGGAGCTCCTGGCCCGGATCCGCGCGCTCCTCCGCCGTGGCCGCGGCGAGACCGACGCGGACCTCAGCCTCGGCGAGCTCGTGATGGACGTGGCCCGGCGCACCGTCACGCGCGCGGGGCGCGAGCTGGAGCTGACGCACCGCGAGTTCGACCTGCTGGAATACCTGCTGCGGCACCGCGGCCGCGTCGTGTCGCGGGAGATGCTTGCCCGTGACGTCTGGAAGACGGTCGTCCGCTACACGCCGATCGACAACGTCATCGACGTGCACGTGGCGCGCCTGCGCCGGAAGCTGGACGATCCGTTTCCCGCGCCGCTTCTGCATACGGTGCGTGGCGTCGGCTTCGTGCTCAGGGACGAGGCCTCCGCCTGATGGCCTGGTGGCCCGTGCGGCGGCTTCGCCTCCGCCTGACACTCGTGCATCTCGCGATGCTGACGGCGATCGTGCTGGTCTTCATCGTCGGCACGTCGTTCGTCATGCAGACACAGCTCCGGGGAGAGCTACGGACCTACATCGAGCGCGACCTCAGAACCGTCGAGGGGCTGGTGGTCTTCGACCAGTACGGCCACGCCTATCTGCGCGATGAGGAGCCGAGCGACCCGGAGTCGCGTTTCGTGCTCGAGCGCTATGTCGAGATCCTCTCGCCCACGGGAGAGGTGCTGTACCGGGTCGAGGCGCTCGGCGAAGGCGGTCTCGGCGGCGCCCCGGTCTCCGGCGAGGGGGACGGGGCGTACACCGAACGGGAGCTCGTGCTGGCGGACGGCACACCGGTGATGGTGGCGAGCCACCGGCGCGTCTTCGACGGCGATCACACGGCGCTGGTCCGTGTCGCCTATTCGCTCGAGCCGACCAACCAGCGTGTGCGGGACTGGGTCGTCGATACGCTCTGGTCGCTGGGCGCGATGCTCGCCATCGCGGGAGTGGCCGGCTTCCTGTTGACGCGGCGCGCCCTCCAGCCCATTGCCCGCATGGCCCGCCGCGTGGAGACCATGTCGGCCGAGCACCTGTCCGAGCGGCTGCCTGTGGAGGGCGTGGACCAGGAACTGGCCCACCTGGCCGGCGTGTTCAACGGTTTGTTCGACCGCGTGGAGGGTGCGATCACGCGCCTCCAGCGTTTCACGGCCGACGCGTCGCACGAGCTCCGTACGCCGCTGGCCGCCATCAGGGCCGTCGGCGAAGTCGGCCTGGAGCGGGCGAAGACGCCGGCGGAGTACCGCGAGGTCATCGGCAGCATGCTCGAGGATGTGAACCGTCTCGCGACGCTCGCCGAGACGTTGCTGGACCTGGCGCGGGCCGACAGCGGCGCGGCGGGATCGCGGAAGGAACGCCTCGAGCTGACACGGATCGTCAAGGAGGCGGTGGACGTCGTGGCCGTCCTGGCCGACGAGAAGCACCAGCGCCTGAGTGTCAGCGGCGGGGACGGCGTCGCCGTGGTCGTGGATCCCGTCCTGCTGCGGCAGGCCCTCGTGAACGTGCTGCACAACGCCGTGAAATTCACGCCTGACGGCGGCGCCATCTCCGCGACGATCCGGGCGGCGGGTGCGCAGCAGGTGCTCGTGGACGTATCGGACACCGGTCCTGGTGTGTCCGAGGCGGAGTCGACGCTGGTGTTCGATCGCTTCTATCGTGTCGACCCGGCGCGGGGGCGCCCGGCGCTCTCAGGCGGGGCCGGACTGGGGCTGTCCATCGCGCGCTGGGCCGTGGAGGCCAACGGCGGATCGATTGCGCTCTCGAGCGCCGAGGGCCAGGGAACGACGGTGCGCATCACGCTGCCGGTCGCGCCCGCGTCAGTGCCCTGACAGGATCTCCATGTTCAGCTCGGAGACGTCGTGTCCGGGCAACTCCTGCTTGAAGCGGTTCTGCTCGTCGACCACGATCATGCGCGGCGTGATCGTCTCATCCGTCACGGCGAACGCGGCGATGATCACGCGGTCCCCGGCGTGGAAGTGCCTGGCGGCGGCGCCGTTGACGACGATCTGGCCGCAGCCCCGCGGCAGCGGAATCGCGTAGGTCTCGATACGCTGGCCGTTGTTGACGTTCCAGACGGCCACCTGCTCGCCCGCCACCAGATCGCTCAGGTCCATCAGGTCCCGATCGATGCCGATGCTGCCGATGTAGTGAAGGTCCGCGCCGGTGACGGTGGCGTGGTGGATCTTGGACTTGCAGATGAGGCGTAGGTTCATGGTCGTCCGAGCACCAAGGCTCGCAGTCAACTGTACCCGACCTAGCGAGCCGGCGGGGAGACGGGCATGTTGTCAATCAGCCGGACGCCGTCCACCCAGAGCGCGCCCGCGACGAGCGCCGGATGGCTGACCCGGTCGACAGGTTGCATCGTCCGGGCATCCACGACCTCGAGGTAGTCGAGCGTGACCGGACCGTCCGGAGGCAGCGTGGCGACACCGGCCGCTCTGGCGTCGGCGGTGCTCGCGCCCGTCTGGATCGCGTGGACCGTTGTCCAGAGGGCCCTCACAAGGGCCAGCGCGCTCTGGCGACCCTTCGTCGTCAGACGCCGATTCCGCGAGCTCATCGCGAGTCCGTCCGCTTCGCGGACCGTCGGCACCCCGACGATCGCTACCGGCACATTGAAGTCGGCGACCAGTTGCCGGATGACGGCGAGCTGCTGGGCGTCCTTCTCACCGAAGTACGCGCGGTCGGGCTGGACGATCTGCAGGAGCTTCATCACCACCGTGGCCACGCCGGCGAAGTGACCGGGCCGCGACGGTCCGCAGAGGTGGTCGCCGAGGGGGCCGACGGAGATGCTCATCGTGGCCGGCTCCGGATACATCTCGGCCGGCGTCGGTGCGAACACGGCATCGACGCCGTTCCCCCCACAGAGCGCCAGGTCCGCCACGAGCGTGCGAGGGTAGTGATCCAGGTCGTCTTTCCGGTCGAACTGCAGCGGGTTGACGAAGATGCTCACCACGACGGTCACATCGCGCTCGCGGGCCTGCCGGATGAGCGCTGCGTGTCCGTCGTGCAGCGCACCCATCGTCGGGACGAAGCCGACGCTGCCAGCCTGCCGTCGTTCCGCCAGATAGGCGCGAAGCGCGGAGATCGACGTGAAGAGTGCCGGTGCGCTTTCGCGCGCTGGCTGCGTCATCGAGCGGGAAGCGCTCGCGTCAGCCAGTCGGTCAGACTCTTCGTCAGGTCCTTGCTGACGTTGCGATCCGCGAGCGCGCCGTACTCCGTGACTTCGCCCGTCGTGGCCGGCACGAGCAGGTGGTTGACGCCCTTCACGGTGACCACCTCAATCGCCTTCGACTTGCTGACCTTCTTTGCCAGCGCGCCAAGCCGCTCCGCGTGCGCCATCGGCACCTGCTGATCCAGTTCGCCCTGCAGGATGAGCAACGGCTGGTCGATGTCCTTGAGCGGCTTCGCCGGGTCGTACTGCAGGAAGCTCTGGAACCACGGCGTGTCGG
>JBIKWH010000417.1:0-2773 GCA_044356435.1 Vicinamibacterales bacterium | reverse complement strand
GCCGGGCCTGCGGGCGCTTGCCCTCGTGCCGCTCGTGCTCCTGCTCAGCGGATTTGTGGTCATGCACGACGCGCTCTGGCCGGCGTGGTGGACGCTGCTGCTCGGGTTCGCGCCGTGGCATCTCATCGGCCGCGGGCGCACTGTGCCGCGCTTTGCGGCCGTGAGCGTCGGCGCGCCGCTGCTGGCGCTGCTCCCGCTGGTCGCGCTGCCCGCTCAGCAGATCGTGGCGTCGGCCCTCGAACTCGAGGTCGGACCGTATCTGTCGGCGTACGACATGTACTCCGCGACGTTTGAGTCGCCCGCGGCCTTCGAGCGGGCGAACGGCCGGCCACGTCTCCGGATGTTCGCGGTGACGCCGGAGGGCACCGTGGACATCGGCGCCTGCGTGCGCGGTGACGAGGCCGTCATCCACGAGCTGGAGTCGGCCGCTGCGGGCGAGCGCGACGCGAGCCCGCTGCTGCAAGTGACGGCACGGGTGACAACGTGCGGGCGCGAGGTGGGGGCGTCGCACATCCGCGTCCTGGCGGACCAGCGATTCTTTGACTGGGAGCGCGGCGCGACAGGCTGGAAGTTCCGCGACCGGGTCATCGGCGAGTGGTCGCTCATCGCGACCGGGCAGCCGAGGGGATAGCGTGCGACCTGTGGCCCTGGCGCTCAGGCGCGCAGGTCGTAGCAGGCGAGGCGCGGCTCCGCGCGGTTCAGGACATCGCGCGTGTTCTGGCACACGTAGAGGAGCCCGCGGCTGAGCACGGGCAGCGTCCACGATTCGCGCGCCGCGAAGAGCCACGTGCGGCCGATTTCCTTGACACCCTTCGGTGAGAGGTCCAGCCACATCAGGTGGCCCATTTCGCCGAGGCAGAGGAACTGCCCGTCGACGGCGAGGAGCGACCCACGGTACGGCCCCATCGCGCTCCTGCGCCCGTCGATCGATTCTTCCCACTCGAGCGTCTCGCGCCACACCACCTCACCCGTGGCGGCGTTGACGCAGACCAGCGAGGCGTCAGGCTCGTTGCGACCGTCGAAGGCGTACAGGTAGCCGTCCTGATAGACGGCCGTGTTGAAGTGCAGGCCGATCTCGCGCGCTGTCCAGACGACCTTGTGCGTGAAGTCCTTCTGGATCTCGACGAGGGCGCTGCCGGTCCGGTAGGTGGCTGAAATGAAGACCTTGTTGTCGAAGATCACCGGGCATGACGCGTTGACCGACTCATACGTCCGGCTTCGCCACGGGAAGGTGAAGTCGACCTTCCCGGTGGCCGGGTCGAGGCAGAGCAGTCCGCCGTTGGGCGGTTGTGACTCGCCGCCCGCAAAGACCAGCACGCGACGCCTGCCGTGGATCATGGCCGGCGTCGGTGAGGCGTAGCTCGCACCCCACTCCTTGCCGGCGCGCCACAGCTCCTTGCCGGTGTCCGTGTCGAAGGCCACGACGGTCGCGCCCGGCGCACCGACGGTCACGATCAGGCGGTCGCCTTCGACCAGCGGGGTCGACCCGGTGCCGAAGAACTCCTGCTTGACCCGGTAGTCCACCCGCAGGTCGCGCTTCCAGACCATCCGCCCGGTCAGCAGGTCCAGGCAGTGGAGCGTGCCTTCCGCGCCGACCGTCAACACGCGCCCCTTGTCGATGACCGGGCTGGACCGCGGGCCGTTGTTGTAGCCGTACCGGTCCTCGTACGCGGTGGCGTACGGAAATCGCCAGTGGCGCGCGCCGGTTTCGGCGTGCACGCACTCGACGATCTCCTCGCCACCCATCCGGTGCAGGTGGACCAGCCGCCCTCCGGAGATGGCGGGGGAGGCGTAGCTCTCGCCCTTCGGGAGTTCCCAGACGAGCGGCGGCGGAAGGGTCCGGCTCAGCCGGGTTTCCGAGGAACGTGCGTCGTGCGTCGGGCCCAGAAACGACGCCCAGTCGTGCGTGCGTGCATCGGGCGCGAGCGGTTTCGGCGGGCGGACGGCGCGCGCCTGGGCGGCGATGGGCAGGGTGTGCGCGACCGCGCCAGCGGTCAGGCCCGTGAACAGTTCCCTTCGCGTCAGCATCCGCGCATTGTAGTGAGCCGCGTGCGGGCTCTGGGATATCCTTGCCGCCGGCCCCGGCGACCCACGCCGGGATTGCAACGAGGAGTGCAGCACATGCAGGGAATGAGCAAGGTTGTGGTGGCGTTGGCCGCCGGTGTGATGATCGGCTGGTTCACCAACGCGCAGATCGTCAAGGGGCAGGGCAAGCAGGCGCAGACGCCGGTGCTCGGCAGTCTGAGCCACGTGAGCTTCGCCGTGAAGGATGCGGAGAAGACGGGCAAGGCCTTCGCCGACGTCTTCGGCGTGACCGAGGTGCCCAAGACGATGGACTTCAAGGACATCAAGTGGGGGCCAACCTTCCCGGGCCGCACGATGAACGTCCGCCGCGCCGGCATGACGATCAACAACGTGAGCTTCGAGATTCTGCAGCCGCTCGCGCCCAACGACAGCCCGTGGGACGACTTCATGAAGGCCGGCGGAGAAGGCCTGCACCACCTCGGCATCTCGGTGCCGGACGTGGCCAAGGCGCGCGACTACCTGGTGTCGAAGGGCGGCGTCCAGACGCAGCAGTTCGAGCAGGGCGGCAAGATGTTCGCGGCCTACATCGACATGCACAAGGCGGGTCTGCCGATCACCTTCGAAGTGACGCCGGGCGCCCCGCCCGCCGCGGCGAAGTAGCACACCGTTCGCGTTTGTCCCGGCGATCGTGCTGCGCACGGTCGCCGGGGGGCCCCCCCCCCCCCCCCCCCCCCCCCGGGCCCCCCCC
>JBIKWH010000416.1:0-2775 GCA_044356435.1 Vicinamibacterales bacterium | reverse complement strand
TATCGAGCGACGCCTTGCCGACCGACCTGGCGCCGAGCGTCCGGAGAAACGCGGCCGTTTCGGGCCGCTCGCGGATCACGCCACCGGTGAAGGTGCCTTCCACGATCCCCAGCGGACTCTGCCCCGCGACGACGAGGACGCCCGTGCCGTAGTCCTTTTCATTGCGGCTGTTCGTGATCGGGTTCAGGTCCGCGCCCTTGTCGAGCAGGAACGTGATGATCTTGTGGTAGCCGTCGGTGGCCGCGAAGTGCATCGCGCGGTAGCCCTTGGCATCAGCCGCCTCGATGTCGACACCGGAGGCGAGCGCCAGCGCGATGGCCGCCATGCGGTCCGTCTCCGGGATCATGACGGACGTATCCGCGTTGCCCTTGCACGCGGCCATGACCGCGGTCACACCGCCGTCCCCGGCCGCCTTCGCGTCGGCGCCCTTCGCCAGCAGCAGCTTCATGACGTCGACGTCGCCACTGCCTGTCGCCACGATGAAGGGTGTGGCGCCGAGAAACGTCTCGCCAAAACCGGTGCGCGGCAGCGGCTTGGTCGTCTTCGCCGAGAGGCTCGCGCCTTTCGCGAGGAGCGCGTTGACCAGGGCCACCTTGCCCTTCCGGTCCGGCATGCCCCAGAGCGCCTTCCATTCGCCGGTCTGATTGAGCTCGATTGGGGCGAGCGTGTCGTCAAAGCGCGCGGCCGCCCAGTGCAGCGGCGAGTAACCCGCCACGTCGAGCGCGCCGTCGGGCTTCGCGCCCCGGTCGAGCAGAAACATCGCCAGCTCGGCATGCCCGCGCACCGTTGCCGCGAGGAGCGGGGTGCTGCCGTCCTTGGCCTGCTCGTTCACATCGGCGCCAGACGCCAGCAGGAGCTGCGCCATCTCGACGCTCCCCTCCTTGGCCCCGAACAGCAGCGCCGTGAAGCCGGTGCCGGTCGTGGCAGCAACCTTGGCGCCGCCCTCGATCAGCGTCCGGGCCACGTCGACGTTCTTCGCCGTGGCCGCCCACATCAGCGCGGTCTGTCCCTTGGACTTCTGCGCGGCATTCGGGTCAGCGCCCGCGCCGAGCAGCCGCTTGACGACCGCGGCGTTTCCGCCGCGCACGGCCGTCATCAGCACGGTCTCCCCCGACGGCAGCGCCGCGCCCGCGCGTGCGCCGGCACCCAGCAGCACCTCGGTCAGCTCGAGGCTGCCGTTGGTGGCGGCCAGGAACAGCGGCGTCACGCCGTAGTCGTTGGCGGCGTTGACGTCCACCTTCGCGGCGACCAGATCCTTCGCCAGCGCAACGTCGCTCCAGTGCGCCGCCCAGTGGAGCGCCGTGGCCCCGTCCGGCTGCGCCACCTTCGCGTCGACGCCCTGCTTCAGCAGGGCACGCGCGGCCGCGGCGTCGCGCCGCTCGGCCGCGTCGGCCACGCGCAGATCGCGCGGAGGGGCACCGGCCGCGCCGGCGACAACCGCCGAGAGGACGAGAACCGCGCCGACCAGCGTGAATCTGACTCGCATACGCACTCTCCTTGGCGTCCGGAACGGTCTAGACGCCGGCCAGCGGTGCCAGACGGCCGCCGCTGTCGCCGAACTTCTCGATGTTGACGCCGAACTTGTCGAGCAGCGTGAGCTGCAGATTCGCCATCGGCGTACGGTCCGGGAAGCTCAGCGCCCGATTGCCCTTGATGCCGAACGACTTGCCCGCCGCAATGACCGTTGGCAGGTTGCGCGGCAGGTGCATGTTGGAGTCGCTCATGCCCGACCCGTAGAGCAGGAGGGTGGAGTCGAAGAGCGACCCCTCGCCGTCTCTGGTCGCCTTCAGCTTGTCGATGAAGTAGCCGAGCTGCTTCAAGTGGAAGGCGTTGAGCTTGGCCAGCCGCGCCAGCTTCTCGGGAATGTTCTGGTGGTGCGAGAGCGGGTGGTGCGAATCCGGCACGCCGATCTCGGGATAGGAGCGCGTGCTGGATTCGCGCGCCAGCACGAAGGTGAACACACGCGTCAGGTCCGTCTGGAACGCGAGCGTCTGCAGGTCGAACATCAGGCGCGCGTGGTCCTCGAATCCGGCGGGAATGCCCACGGGCTGGGCCACCACCGGCATCTCGCGGTCGGCCTGATCCTCGGCCTTCTTGATGCGGCGTTCGACGTCACGCACGGCGTCCAGATACTCCGTGAGCTTGAGCATGTCGCGCGACCCGAGGCCGCGCTTCACCGTGCTGACCTGCTGCGTGACGGCGTCGAGGATGCTGGCGTCGAGCTTGAGCTGGCGCCCGCGCACGACCGGGTCCGTGGTACCCGCCGCGCCGAACAGCCGCTCGAACACGTTCCGCGGATTGTTCTCCATCGGCAGCGGCGTGGTGGCCGTGCGCCAGGCGATCGTGTTGTTGTACGCGCAACTGAAGCCGTAGGCGCAGTTGCCGACCATGTCGGTGGCTTCGAGCGTCAGCTCGACGGACCCGATCTGGGTGTCCTTCTCATACTGGCGCGCGATGATCTGATCCATCGAGACGCCGAGGCGGATGTCCGGGCCGTCGGTCTTCTTCGCGTGCGACCCGGTCAGCCAGGCAGCCTGGGCCCGCGGGTGGTTGCCGTTGTCGCCCACCGACACGGCCCCCTCGCTGTCGAGACCCACCGGCACCACGAGGTGCTCGCGGTGCTGCTCGAGTGACGCGAGGATCGCGTTCATCTGGAGCGGCCCTTCGGGCTGGAGCCACGTGGGCATGCTCATGCCCATCGCCACGTACATCGCACCGAAGCGCTTGACCGGCACGGGCGCGGCAAACGCCGGCACCATGGCGTCCAGCAGCGGC
>JBIKWH010000463.1:0-2780 GCA_044356435.1 Vicinamibacterales bacterium | reverse complement strand
TTCCACCTGAGCGACCTGCCCGTCGAGGAGGCCGCGCTGCGCGGCCAGCCCGCCGCGGGCGGCGCCGCAACGAACTGAACGCCAAGAGGGACGACCGGCCATGGCCCACGCTAAGAACCACGACTATCACATCCTTCCGCCGTCGATCTGGCCCTTTGTCGGCGCGGTGGCGGGCTTCGTGATGCTCTTCGGCGCCGTGCTGTGGATGCACGACATGACGCCCTGGCTCTTTGTCGCGGGCGCGGTCGGGGTGCTCTATACCATGTATGCTTGGTGGGCCGAGGTCGTGCACGAGGGGCAGACGGGCGACCACACGCCGGTCGTGCAGATCGGGCTTCGCTATGGCTTCATCCTCTTCATCATGTCCGAGGTGATGTTCTTCTCGGCGTGGTTCTGGTCGTTCTTCAAGCACGCCCTCTATCCGATGGGGCCCCAGAGCCCGGCGATCGACGGCGTCTGGCCGCCCGCGGGGGTCGAGACCTTCGATCCCTGGCACCTGCCGCTCATCAACACGCTGATCCTGCTGTGCTCGGGGGCGGCCGCGACCTGGGCGCACCACTATCTGGTGCATGGCAACGACCGCAAGGAGATCCAGCGCGGCCTCGTGCTCGCGGTCGTGCTCGGGGTCTTCTTCACGATCCTGCAGATCTATGAATACAGCCACGCCGGCTTCGGCTTTGCCGGCAACATCTATGGCGCGAACTTCTTCATGGCGACGGGCTTTCACGGCGCGCATGTGCTGATCGGCACGATCTTCCTGTTCGTGTGCCTGCTGCGCACGATGAAGGGCCATTTCACCGAGCGTCAGCATGTCGGCTTCGAGGCTGCCGCCTGGTACTGGCACTTCGTCGATGTGGTGTGGCTCTTCCTCTTCCTCGCGATCTACATCTGGGGCCGCTGAGGGCGCATCAAAGGGATGATCGGGGGCGCGGGTCCGCTTGGCCCGCGCCCTTCGGTTTGAGGGGGGCGGATGGTCCGGCTTATCGGGGCGATCGTGATCGGGGTGGCGGGCTGCGCGGTCCTCGTCGCGCTCGGGCTCTGGCAGGTGCAGCGGCTTGAGTGGAAGGGGCGGATCCTTTCGGACATCGCGGCCCGGATCGAGGCCCCGCCCGCGCCGCTCCCCGCCCGCCCCGATGCCGAGGCCGACCGCTATATGCCCGTAGCGGTGGAGGGCGCCTTTGACGGCGCCGCCCTCGCGGTCCTGATGAGCGTGAAGGGCGAGGGGCCGGGCTTTCGCCTCGTCGCGGCGTTCGAGACGGCTCAAGGCCGGCGCGTGCTGGTCGATCGCGGCTTCATCCCCGAGGCGCTGCGCGCCGCCACCCCGCCGGCCACCGGCCCCGCGCGGATCGAGGGCAACCTGCACTGGCCGGCCGAGGTCGACCGCTTCACCCCGCCCCCCGACACCGCGCGCGGCATCTGGTTCGCGCGCGATCTGCCGGCGATGGCAGAGGCACTCGGGACCGAGCCCGTCCTCATCGTCGCGCGCCGGGCCGATCCGGCGGATGCGGCGGTGACGCCGCTCCCGCTCGATACCGCGACGATCCCCAACAACCACCTGCAATACGCCATCACCTGGTTTTCGCTCGCAGCCGTCTGGGCGGGGATGACAGCCCTGTTCGTCTGGCGTATCAGGCGCAGGACCGCCTGAAGAAAGCCCCGACCGATGCGCTACATCTCGACCCGCGGCGCCGCCCCCGTCCTCGGCTTCGAGGCCGCGATGATGACCGGGCTCGCCCGCGACGGCGGCCTCTATCTGCCCGAAAGCCTCCCCCATCTGACCCCGGCCGAGATCGCCGCCATGGCCGGCGCCCCCTATGAGGAGATCGCGCTGCGCGTGATCCGCCCCTTCGTGGCCGAGGCCTTCGATGCCGCGACGCTCGCGCGGCTGATCGCCGGGGCCTATGCGGGTTTCGGCCATCCGGCGCGCGCGCCGCTCGTGCAGATCGGGCCGGGGCATTTCCTGCTCGAGCTTTTCCACGGGCCGACGCTCGCCTTCAAGGATTTTGCCATGCAGCTCCTGGGCCGCATGATGCAGGAGGCGCTCGGGCGCTCGGGCGGGCGCGTCACCATCGTGGGCGCGACCTCGGGCGATACCGGCTCGGCCGCGATCGAGGCCTTTGCGGGGCTCGAGGGTGTCGATGTCTTCATCCTCTTCCCCGACGGGCGCGTCTCGGATGTCCAGCGCCGGCAGATGACGACGCCCGATGCGCCGAACGTTCATGCGCTGGCGCTCGCGGGTGATTTCGACGATTGCCAGGCGCGGGTGAAGGACCTCTTCAACGATCACGCCTTTCGCGACCGGGTGGGGCTCGCGGGGGTGAATTCGATCAACTGGGCGCGGATCCTCGCGCAGATCGTCTATTACTTCGCCGCCGCGACCGCCCTCGGGGCGCCGCACCGGGCGGTCGATTTCACCGTGCCGACGGGGAATTTCGGCGATGTCTTCGCGGGCGAGATGGCGCGGCGCATGGGGCTGCCGGTCGGGCGGCTGATCGTGGCGACGAACCAAAACGACATCCTTCACCGCACGCTCCAGACCGGGGTCGCGACGCCCGAGCCCGTGCGCCCCTCGATCAGCCCGTCGATGGATATCCAGGTGTCCTCGAACTTCGAGCGCGCGCTCTTTCTTGCCCATGAGGGCGACGCGGCCGCGGTTGCGGAGTTGATGGCCGCGCAGAAGGCGGGCCGGCCCTTTGCCATCGCGCCCGAAGCGCTCGCGCGGCTGCGCGCGGCCTTCGCCTCGGGCCGCGTCTCGGAGGAGGAGACGCGCGCCACCATCG
>JBIKWH010000415.1:0-2786 GCA_044356435.1 Vicinamibacterales bacterium | reverse complement strand
ATGGTGACCGGCACGGCGACCGCGGGCCATCTCGCCCGGGAGATCGCGCGGCGCGAGGCGCGCGGCGGCGTCTCCGGCCCGATCACGGATCTCCACCAGGCCATCGCCGCCCTCGAGTCCGCGCTCTATGGCCGCGAGACACCGGCCCGGCTCGACCTGGATGACGCCCTGGAGGCGGGACAGCGGGCGGTCGCGAGCCTGCGCCGGTCCCACGGCTGGCTGGCCCTCCGCGTGGCCGCGCTGAAGGATGCCGCCACGGGCCTGAGGACGCGGGTGTGGGCCCGGTAACAGCCTTTCTCGCCTTCGCCGGCACCCAGTTCGCGGACTGGCGCGGCACCCGTCTGGCGGATCTCCACTTCTGGAACCGCGGCACGGCGTGGCTGGCGCTCGTCGGGTTCGTCGCGGCCGTGGCGGTCGTGCTGCTGATTCGCCTCGCGCTCGGGCGTCGCAACCGGCAGAGCCGCGTCGCCCTGCCGGCCGTGCTCGGCGGGTTCGGGCGGTCGCCGCTCGCGTTCGTCCGGCACACACCACTCCTGCTGGTCCTGGCCGGTGTGCCGCTGTTCCTGATCGCCCTGGCCGACCCGTACACCGCCCTGACCCAGAAGCGCATGTCGTTTCCGGGCCGGCGCATCTGCCTGATGATCGACGCCTCCACGAGCATGGTGCGCTGGTTCGAAGCACCCACGCTGCGGAAGGCCTCCGAGGCCACGAAGCCCGGAGGGTCAGAGGCCGCGTTCTTCACGACCGTCGCCGCGGCAGAGCGCTTCATACGCCTGCGCATGGAGGGCAAGTACCGCGACCTCATCGCCCTCGTGGAGTTCGGCGACCAGGCCTACGTCGTCACGCCCTTCACCAGCGACTACGACAACATCCTGCTGAGCCTGTCGCTCATCGGCGACTTCGGGGAGTTTCTCCGCTTTCCCGATCAGGGCACGATCATCACCCGCGCCATCGAGCAGGGCACGCGCCTCTTCAACGCGTTCAACTTCCTGGACGCCTCGGGCAACATCCTGCTCCTCTTCAGCGACGGCGAGGATGCCGGCGTCATCACGCAGGGCAAGTCCACGGAGGACGTCGTCAACGAGGCGATCGCGGCCAAGATTCCCGTCTACATGGTCCGCGTGAATCACGACAAGGGCATGGGCAGCATCATCCCGGACAACGTGTGGAAGGCCGCCGTCGAGAAGACCGGCGGGCGCTTCTACGCCGCCGCCAACGAGTCCACGATCCTGCAGGCCATCCGCGACGTCGACCGCGCATCCACCGGCCGCATCGACGTGAAGCAGTACGTCACGCAGAAGCCACGCTTCGCGCCGTTCGCGCTCGCCGCCGCGGCGTGCTGGATGCTGGCGCTGCTGCTCAAACTGACCGTCCCCTGGTTCCGGACCTTCCCCTGAGGCACCGCGCATGAAGACGCTTGCTGGTCAACTCATCCTGGCTCTGCTCCTGGCCGCCGCCGGTCTCGCCGTACGGCAGGCCTCGCGCGTGGAAACGCGCCTCGCGGCCGCCGAGAGCGCGCTCGCCACGCTCGACCCCGACGGCGCCGACCGGGAGTACAGCGCCGTCGAGGGCGCGCTGTCCCTCGCGGGGCAGTTGCCGTTCATCGGCGAGCAGCTCCTGGCCGACGTCCGACAGGAGCGGGCGATGGTCTCCTACTGGCGCGGCGACTACGCGGCCGTGCCGACGGCCGAGGCGGACCTGGCCCCCGAGTCGGCGAGTGCCGACTTCGTGTTCATTGCCGGCAATGCCGCGTTCAGAACGGTCAAGGGCAAGCACGTCGGACAGCAGGGCGCGCAGGATCTCGATCCGGTCCTGCGCATCTACAGCACGTTGCTGAAGAAGAGCCCCGGCCACATCGACGCGGCCTATAACTACGAGTACGTCGTCCGCCTCCGCAACGTGCTCGCCCGGATGAAGCCGAGCGAGGGGTCCAAGGATGCGTCGGGCAACGAGCCCGCGCCGCCGTCCGTCCACGGTGAGAAGGGCGACCCTCCGGCCGACACGCCCCCCGACCAGTTCAACGTCATCGTGCCGCTCAAGCCCGACGAGCGCGGTGAGCTGATGAAGGCCGGCACCAGCGGACCGCGCCAGCGGAAGGGCTGACCCCCCGCGCGATGGACACGATTCAGTTCGCCGACCCGCAGTGGCTGTGGCTGCTGCTGGCGCCGGCGGCGCTGCTCGCCGTGTGGGTGCGGCAACTGGTGGCGCGGCGCACCGATGCGATGCGTCTGGCCGCCGCCAGGCGCGTGCCTATCCGTGAGCGGCTGCCCTTCTTCGGCGACACGCTCTTCTCGCTCTGTCTGATCGCCGCCACGGCGCTGCTCGTTGTTGCGGCGGCCCGGCCGGGCGTCGTGATCTCGGCGGTACGCACGGGCGGCGTCGACCTCGTGATCCTGCTCGACGGGTCCGCGTCGATGCACACCAAGGACGTGCCCGGCAACCGGTGGCAGCGCTCGGTCCGCTTCCTCCGGACGCTCGGCGACTCGCTCCGCTGGGACGACGACCGCATCGCGCTCACGCTCTTCGCGCGGATCGCCGCGCCCCAGGTCCGGTTGACGAAGGACCCGAACACGTTCTTCTTCTTCCTGGACAACCTGCAGGAGAAGTCGCCCTTCCCGCTCGAAGACGACACCAGCTGGGACACCAACAGCGAGCTCGGCATCTTCTGGGGCCTGCGCGTGCTTGAAAAGGATCAGGAGGTCCGCGGCAAGTCGAGGAACGCGCCGCTGTTCGTCATGATTTCCGACGGACAGAGCTGGAGCGGCGAGGTCGCGAAATCACTGAAG
>JBIKWH010000413.1:0-2789 GCA_044356435.1 Vicinamibacterales bacterium | reverse complement strand
GCGAGCCTCGGGCACGCCGTGCTCGGCCGGTGCGTAGTTCACCCCGGCCGCCATGATCAGGGCGGTCGTCCCATCATTGGAGGCGAGTTTCGGGTCGGCACCCCGCGATACCAGCAGGCGCATGATTTCAGCCTCGGCGCCCATCGCGGCAAAGATATACGGCGTCGCGCCGATCTCCGCCGAGGTACCCATCACGCGCGGTGACTTGCCAAAGCCCAGGCGAGGCGGCGACTTCGTGGCGCGCGCGTTCACGTCCGCGCCCTTGTCGATGAGAAGGGTGACGAACGCGATCTTGCTGGCCGCGGGGATGCCGGACCAGACCTGCCACTCGGGACGCCCGACCTGATAGTCCTTGGTGGTGATCGTTTCCCATCGGCCCACGGCCCAGTGCAGCGGCGTGAAGCCCGAACCCGCCGCGTTGGGATTGGCGCCCTTCGCCAGCAGGTACTCGGCAAACGCCACCTGCCCGCGTACGGTCGCCACGTGCAGCACGCTCATGCCGTCATCGGCAGCGGCATTGACGTCCGCGCCGGCCGCCACAAGGGCTTCGGCGAGATCGAGACGACCATCACGCGCCGCAAAGGTGAGGGGGGTATAGCCAGTCGCGGAACGGGCCCGCACGTCGGCTCCAGCCTCGATCAGCAGCTTCACGACGGGCGTGTGCCCTTCGGCAACGGCCCACATGAGGGCTGTCTGGCCCCGCGTCTGCTCGTGAGCGTTGACGTCGGCGCCAGCCGCGAGCAGCCGCGTGAGCACCGCCGGTTCGCCAACCTTGGCGGCCATCATCACCGCCGTCTCGCCCGTCGGCAACGCCGTCCGCGGAGGAGCGCCGGCCTTCAACAGCGCCTCGACGGAGGCGGCGTCACGGTTCTCGATCGCCAGCATGAGCGGGGTGACCCCGTAGTCGTTCGCCGCGTCCACCGGGGCGCCCGCCGCGATCAGGGCCGCGATGCTCCTCCGGTCGGCGTTGTGAACGGCCCAGTGCAGCGCCGTCGCGCCATCGGCGTCGTGCGTCTTCACGTCCGCCCTGCGCGCGATCAGGGCCGCGACACCAGCGGAATCCCCGCTTCGGGCTGCGGCAAGCAAGGACGCGCCGGCCGGTGCGGTCCGGACCGCCTGTCCCGCGGCGGATTCGCCGGGGACGCCGAGCACGAGCAGCACGAGCAACAGGGCCGAAGGACGCACGCCTAGATCCCGGTCAGCAGATTGAGGGGGCCGCGGCTGTCGCCGAGGCGCTCCGTCGGCACACCCATCTTGGCGAGCAGAGTCAGATGGAGATTCGTCAGCGGCGTCCCGTCCGGGAACCGGACGTACCGCCCACCACCGGTGTCGAACAGCTTGCCGGCGATGACGACCGTCGGCACGTCCTCGGGCAGGTGGGTATTCGAGTCGCTCATGCCCGTCCCGTAGAGGAGCAGGGAGTGATCCAGCAGCGTGCCGTCGCCATCCGGAAGCTTGGCCATGTGCTCGACGAAGTAGGAGAACAGCCGCATGTGGAAGAGATTGAGCTTGCCCTGCTTCTCCATCTGCTCCGGCCGGTTCTGATGATGTGAGAGCGGGTGGTGGGGATCGGCAATCCCGATCTCCGGATACGTCCGCACGCTCAGTTCGCGGGCCATCAGGAAGGTCGAGATCCGCGTGGTGTCGCTTTGGTACGCGAGCATCAACAGGTCGAACATGATCCTGGAATGCTCCTCGTAGCTCGACGGCACGCCCGGGGGTTGATTCACGACCGGCAGCTCGGCCGAAATCTGCTGCTCGGCCTTGTGAATGCGCGTCTCTACGTCGCGCACCGAGGTGAGGTACTGATCCAGCCGCGTGCGGTCGGTCGCGTTCAGGCCCCGCGAGAAGCGCTGCGTCTCTTCGACGACCGAATCGAGCAGGCTGGCGTTCTTGCCCAGGTGCGCGCGGCGGGTCCGCTCATCCGTGCTGTCGGCGGTGCCGAACAGACGCTCGAACACGGCACGCGGGTTGTTCTCCATCGGGTTGGGCACCGTGTCGGTGCGCCAACTGAGCGTGCCGGTGTACGCGCACGTGTACCCATTGTCACAGGAACCCACGACCTCGACGCTTTCGAGTGCCAGCTCGAGGGAGGGCAACTGCGTGGCCGCCCCGAGCTCACGCGCCGCGACCTGGTCCATCGAGATGCCGGCACGCAGGTCGGGGCCTTCCGTCTTCCGCGCCTGCGTCCCCGTCAACCATGCCGCCTGTATGCGTGAGTGCGGCCCTCCCCCATCCCGCGAGTCCGCGTTCCGCATCTCAAGACCGCCAACGACGAGCAGGCGATCCTTGAACGCCTCCAAGGGCTGGAGCGTCGGCATGACGACGAGCGGACCCGGCGCCGGCGGGTTCCACTTCGCCATCTCCATGCCCATCGGCACGTAGAAACACCCGAGGCGCTTCACCGGGGCCGCCGCGGACAGGCGCGTCGGGAGGAACGCGGGGACCATGCCATCCAGGAACGGCAGTGCCAGGGCGGCGCCCGCTCCCCTGATGACGGCGCGCCTGGGAATGTGACGGCGCAGATTGATCATGACTCGGACCTCCGCATCTGGAACGGCACGCTCTTGACAACACTCAGGATCAACGCCGACCAGCGGTAATCCTTCGCCTGGCTCTCGCGAACGATCTTCCGCACGGCGGGCATGTCGAACGGTTCGGTGCCACGACCCATCGCGTAGGTCAGCAGCTTGGACGTCATGGTCTGCACGAACGTGTCCTGCTCCCGCAGGAGTGCGGCCCTGAAGTCGGCCGGACCAGAGAACTTCGAGCCACTCGGCAGGACGCCC
>JBIKWH010000414.1:0-2789 GCA_044356435.1 Vicinamibacterales bacterium | reverse complement strand
CTTCCGGGAACTGGCGGAGGCCCGGCGACGGACGACCGACCGGGCCGATGCCCGGGCCTTCCGGACGGAGGTGACGGCCGCCCTGGACCTGGACTTGGAAGAGCTGCGGGTGGGCTCGGCGGCTTCGGCGGACAGGGCACAGGTCGCCAGCACCAACGGCGCCAGCGCACACACGACCAGTCTCCGGACTCGACTCCCCAAGTGGATCACCGGCAACTCCTTTACTACGTGATCGTTACGGAACCCGCGTAGTGTAGCAGCAATTCAGGATCGCGCAAGCCCTCGACACGGTACTGTATCGGCCAGAACTGAATTGGCCTGACATCCCCGGACCTGACCTGCATGCCATCACCCGCCATCATCGAGTTCGCTGAGCTCCGCCGGACGATCGCCGTCCGTGGGACCGTCCGTCTGGTGCTGGGCCCCACGGCCGTCGGCCTCTGGGCCGTCGTCGCCATGAGCGCCCGCTACGGTGATCCGCGCGTCCAGATCCTGCTGCCGCTGCTGGTCCTGGCCGCCGGGTTCGAGGGCGTGCGGGCCCTGCACATCGGCGTCGAGCGCATCGGCCGGTATCTCCAGGTCTTCCACGAAGGGGACCGGCGGGACCTGCCGCGCTGGGAATCGGCGGCAATGGCACCGGCCACGCCGCAGCCCGGCCTGGCACTCTCGCCCCTGTTCAGCCCGATCTTCTCGCTCGCAGGTCTGGCCAACGCCGCGCTCAGCTGGGACCCGCTCGCGCCGGCACTGGTCGTGGCCTGGGCGGGTCTGCACGCAGCCCTCCTTGTGCGCATCGCGGTGGCGACGCGCGCCTGCCGGAAGCAGCGCGCCGCCGACCTCACGCACTACCAGGCGCTGCGCGCCACGCTGCTCGACTAGCGGCTCGCCTCCGCTCTCAAGTTCGCGCGCCTTCAACCGATTGAAGGACACACGGCCGCTTGGAGCGAATCACCGTGTCGAGCTTGCACGGTCACTGGCAATTTCGTCTCTGTCCAGAGGAGGCGGAACCGCTGATGCCCCACTGAACAGGCCGAAACGCTCACGGCACATTTGTTGCTCTGCACCGCTCACGGAGGGCACGGCGATGAGTCTGGTTCGACTCCTTGGTTTTGCGACACTCGACTGCGGCTGCGTGGTCGGCCGGTACCGCGAGCTGGCGGTCAATCGGGAAGTGGCATACGTCGAAGAAAAAGGCAGCGCGTGCCGGCTTCACGGCCATCGCCGGAATCACACAGTGGCTCCCGAAAGGGCCACGGTCCTCGCCGCCGTCTTCGGCGACGCCCGCGCTTCCTAACCACCCGCCTCCCACCCGGTCCGCGCGACGTTCGTACTACGCGCGTTACAATCGCGCCGGTGCGTGCGCGTTTTCCCCGTCCCCGGGTCACCCTGACCCACCCGTCCGGTTCAAAGCTCCGCTTCTACCTCGGTGATTGCGTCGAAACCCTGCGCCAGTTCCAGGCCGGGTCCGTTGACGCCATGGTGACCTCCCCGCCCTACAACCTCGGGATTCAGTACCGGAGCTACGACGACACGATCCCGCGGGACCACTATCTCGCCTGGACGTCCGGCTGGATCGCCGCGGCCGCCCGGTCGCTCTCGGAAGACGGCTCGCTCTTCCTGAACGTCGGCGCCAAACCGACGGACCCGTGGACGGCGCTCGATGTGGCACAGGCCGTCAGGCCGCACCTCCAGCTCCAGAACACCATCCACTGGATCAAGTCCATCGCCATTGAGAAGGAGCTGGCCGGCGCCCGGGTGGGGCTCAAGGAGGACCTGGCCGTCGGGCACTACAAGCCCATCAACAGCCCGCGCTTTCTCCACGACTGCCACGAGTTCGTCTTCCACTTCACCAAACACGGACGCACGCCGATTGAACGACGCGCGGTCGGCGTCCGCTATCAGGACGCCTCGAACATCGGCCGCTGGCAGGGTGCGGCTGACGGCCTCCGCTGCCGGGGCAACACGTGGTTCATCCCCTACGAAACCATCCAGAGCCGCGAGAAGGACCGGCCGCATCCCGCGACATTCCCGCCGCGGCTGCCGGCGATGTGCCTGAAGCTGCACGGCCAGGCGCGGATCACGATGGTCGCCGACCCCTTCATGGGGCTGGGCAGCACGGCCCTCGCCTGCCTGGATCTGGGGCTCGACTTCGTGGGCATGGAGATGGACCGGGGGTACCTCGACGAAGCGGTCGATCGCATGCGCGAGGCGGGCGCGAAAGTCGACGCGCCGCGTGCGGCGCGACCGGCGCGGAGCAGCCGCGCGTCCCGGTAACGCACGATGGACCTCCGCCAGCTCGAGATTCTGAAGGCCATCGCGGAGACAGGCTCGTTCACGGCCGCGGGCCAGAAGCTCCGCGTTTCGCAGTCCGCCATCAGCCGGCAGATCCTCCTCCTGGAGGAAGAGCTCGGCGAGCAGGTGTTCCACCGGGTCGGCCGGCGCGTCCGGATCGCCCCGGCCGGCGAGGCACTGGTGCAGCTCAGCCTGCGCATCTTCCAGGACGTCCAGGACACGCTGGCGGATCTCTCGGAGCGGCAGGAGTCGCCGCGCGGCGTGCTCCGGCTAGTGGGCGGCATGACCGTGTGTCTGTACGTCTTCCCGGCTCTCCTGGCGGAGCTCCGGCGGCAGCACCCCCGGCTCGACCTGAAGGTCACCAGCGGATCCAGCGAGAAGTGCATCGCCGAGTTGCGCAGCGGCGCCGCGGATCTCGGCATGCTCACGCTGCCGATCGATGCGCCGGACCTGGTGGCCGTCCCGGTGCTGCAGGAAGAACTGCTACTCATCACCGAGCC
>JBIKWH010000412.1:0-2796 GCA_044356435.1 Vicinamibacterales bacterium | reverse complement strand
GCTCGGCGGCCAGCGGCTGCTCATCGACGGCCTCGGCGACGGCGCCGTGCATGCCATCAAGCCGCAGACGGGCGAGAAGGTGTGGAGCTTCCCCGTCTCGAAGCGGGCCATCAACACAGGTGTGGCCGTGCAGGGGAACACGGTGTTCGTGTCCCACGGCGACGAGAATCTCGACACCCCCGCGCTCGGCATGGTCGGCGCGATCGACGGCACGCAGAAGGGCGAGATCAAGGCCACGACGTGGAAGAACACCGGCATCGAGTTCGGGTTCTCGTCGCCCATCGTCAACAGCAACCGTCTCTACATCCTCGACGGCGGCGCCAATCTGTACGCCTACGACGCGGCCACCGGCAAGACGCTCTGGGAGAAGCGCCTCGGCACCACCGCCCAGCAGGCGCCGCTGGTCATGGGAGACGGCAAGCTCTACATCGGCACGTCGAGCGGCAAGTTCTACGTGCTCGGGCCGAAGGCCGACGGCGTGGATGTGCTGAGCGAGCTGACGTTTCCCATCAGCAAGAACAGTTGCTGCAGCGCGGAGGGCGTGCCCGAGCAGGTCATCGCCGGCGCGGCACTCGCGCGCGGGCGCGTGTTCGTCCAGACGGTCGACGCGCTCTATGCCTTCGGGCCGAAGCAGCCGACCGCACCGAAGGGTTTCGCGGTGGACGAACCGGCCGTGAAGGGTGAAGGCGAGGCCACCTGGCTGCAGGTCGCGCCGACCGAGATCACGCTCAGACCCGGTCAGGCCGCCCGGCTGAAGGCCCGGCTCTTCGACGCCAGGGGCCGTTTCCTGCGCGAGGATCCCGCGGCCACATGGGCCCTGGATGGCCTGAAGGGCACGGTTGCGGCAGGCGTCGTCACGATCGCCGCCGACGACGTCGACCAGGCCGGCACCGTGAAGGTCACGTCCGGTGCACTGGCCGCCACCGCGCGCATCAAGGTCTCGCGTGCGCTTCCGTGGACGGAGAACTTCGAGGCCGTCGCCGAGAACGCCACGCCCGCCGGCTGGGTGAGCATGGCGTCGGGTCAGTTCGCCGTGACCACCGTCGATGGGACGAAGGCCCTGCAGAAGAAGCCGCTCAGCACGCTCTTCAAGCGGGTGCGCGCGTTTTTCGGCCCGACGACGCTGTCGGACTACACCGTCACGGCGGACGTCCGGGCGCCCACGCGCCGCCGCCAGCAGGCCGACGTCGGCATCACGGCCCAGACCTACTCGCTCATCCTCTATGGCACGCAGCAGAAGCTGAAGCTCGAGTCGTGGGAGCCGGAAACCGAACGGCGCGTCGAGACGGCCTTCGCCTGGGCGCCCGACACCTGGCAGACGCTGAAGCTGCGCGTCGAGAACCTGCCAGGCGGCGGCGTCAAGGTGCAGGGCAAGGCCTGGAAGACCGGCACGCCCGAGCCGGCCGCCTGGGCCATCGAGAAGCTCGACACCATCGGCAGCCGCGAAGGCGCCCCCGGACTCTTCCTCGACGCGGAGTTCGGCGCCTTCATCGACAACATCTCGGTCACGCCCAACCGGCCGACCGTCTCCGGAAAGTGAGCCCTGGGACCATGCAGACGCCCGTCCGTTTCGCTCTCGCTCTCCTCCTGGCCGTCGGCAGCGCTGCCAGCACCCCGATGCTGGCCTCCGATCCCGGCACCACCGACTGGCCGATGTGGGGTGGCACGCCGGACCGGAACATGGTCTCGTCGATGAAGAACCTCCCGACCGAGTGGGACGTCAAGACGAAGAAGAACATCAAGTGGTCGGCCGCGCTCGGCTCGCAGAGCTACGGCAACCCCGTGGTCGCCAACGGCGTCGTGCTCGTGGGCACCAATAACGAAGCCCCGCGCGATCCGAAACAGGCTGGCGACCGCGGCGTGCTGATGGCCTTCGACGAGCAGACCGGCGAGTTCCTCTGGCAGCAGACGCACGAGAAGCTGCCGGCCGGGCGCGCCAACGACTGGCCCTACCAGGGCGTGGCGTCCTCGCCCGCCATCGAGAACGGCCGCGTCTACTACGTCAGCAACCGCGGCGCGCTGATCTGCCTCGACATCAAGGGCTTCGCCAACGGCAACGACGGCGTGACCACCGAGAAGCTGACCGGGCCGAAGGACGCCGACGTGCTCTGGGAGTTCGACATGATGGAGGAAGTCGGAGCCTACCCGCACAACCTCTCGAACTCCTCCCCCGTCATCCTCGGCGACCTGATCTACGTCAGCACCTCGAACGGACAGGACGAAAGCCACGTCAACATTCCGAGCCCGAAGGCGCCGGCGATCATCGCCGTCAGCAAGTCCACCGGCAAGCTCGTGTGGGAGGACAACTCGGTAAACGACAAGATCCTGCACGGGCAGTGGTCCACGCCGACGGTCGGCAAGGTCGGCGGCGTCGACATGGTGGTCAGCGCGCAGGGCGACGGCTGGGTGCGCGGCTATGAGGCGCTGTCGGGCAAGAAGCTCTGGGAGTTCGACACGAACCCGAAGGACTCCGTGTGGCCCCGCACGCGGAACGAAGTCATCGCCACGCCGGTGATCTACAAGGATCGCGTGTACATCGCCAACGGCCAGGACCCGGAGCACGGGGAAGGCGTCGGCCACTTCTACGCCATCGACGCGACGAAGCGCGGCGACATCACGACGAGCGGCCTGGTGTTCCACTTCGACAAGATCCGCCGGTCGGTCTCGACCGCCGCGATCGCGGACGACCTCGTCTACATCTCGGACTTCAGCGGCTTCCTCCACTGCCTGGACGCCAACACGGGGCAGGAGTATTGGGTGCACGACACGTTCGCCGCCATCTGGGGCTCGCCGATC
>JBIKWH010000411.1:0-2799 GCA_044356435.1 Vicinamibacterales bacterium | reverse complement strand
CCAGACCCAGACCGCTGCCCCGCCGCTTCGTCGAGTAGTACGGCAGGAAGAGCTTCTCCCGTTCCGAGGCGGGAATCCCCGGGCCCTGGTCCGCGATGACGAGCCGCACGAGGCTGTGGCCGGCGTCGTGCTCGGTCTCGACCGAAATCTCGCCCTTCCGGTCCATCGCCTCGATCGCGTTGTCCATGACGTTCTGGACCACGCGGCGGATCTGCTCCGGGTCGGCCGAGACGGGCGGCAGGTCTCCCGCGAACCGGCGCGTGACGCGCACGTCCGTCAGCAGGCCGTCGTTGAGCGCCAGCACGTCGTTGACGAGCCGGTGAAGATCGGTCGGCACGGCACGGGGCGCGGGCATCCGCGCGAACTGCGCGAACTCGTCGACCAGCCCCTTGAGTGAATCCACTTCGCCGACGATGGTCGTCGTGCACTCGTCCACGAGCGCCCGCGTGGCGTCCGGTGCGCCGCTGAAGTGCCGCCGCAGCCGTTCGGCGCAGAGCTGAATCGGCGTGAGCGGGTTCTTGATCTCGTGCGCGAGCCGCCGGGCGACTTCCCGCCATGCGGCCACCTTCTGGGCGCGGATGAGTGGTGTCACGTCGTCGAAGACCAGCACGACGCCCTCTGCCTGCCCGTCGGCACTCACGAGCGGCGTCGTCACGACGGACAGATGCAGTTCCCGTCCATCGAGCGTCATGCCGATCTCGCGGGGCCGGACTTCCTTGCGGCTTCGCGCGGCCTCCTCGATGAGGTCGGCGAGCGGGCGCAGCTCACCGTGGCCGAAGATGGCGGCCACCGGGCGATTGGACAGATCTCCCGCCAGACCCAGGAGCCGCGCGGCCGCTGGATTGACGGTCCGGAGCGCTCCCGTCTCGTCCACCGAGATCACGCCGGTCGCGACGCGCTCCAGGATCGTCTCGATGTAGCGGCGTCGCGCCTCGACGTCCTGATGCTTCCGCTCCACGTCGAGCGCGGTCCGCTCAAGGCGCCGCCGATTGGCGGCGAGTTCCGTGGCCATCGAGTTGAACGCATCGATGAGCGACCCGAACTCGTCCGCCGTCTCGCGCACCAGACGGTGGTCCAGGTGTCCCGCCCCGATCTCGCGGGCCGCGGCCGCCAGCATCTGCACCGGACGCGTGATGCGCTTCGCGAGATAGAGCCCCATCCAGGTCGCCGCGACCAGAATGAGCAGCGTGAGCATGACGAAGAACGACAGGTAGACGGCCGTGAGCGGCTGCCGCAGTACGCGCGCCTGCTGGTACGCCTCGTAGGCGCCGGTGACGCGACGCGCCCGCAGCGCGACCTCGCCCCCGAGGACATCGGTCGCCACGACAGCGCCGGCTGGCTGCCCATCCGCGCCAGGGAGCGGCACGGCCAGGCCCATCAGATCCCGCGCGTTGTCGAGCCGGTCGTTCGCGCCGGCCTCCGCGTGCCGATCGATCGCTCCCTGCGCCAGTCGCAGCGCCGTGTCAGCGGCCGGTCCAGACGAGACGGACGCCCCGACACGAACCACGCCCGCGTCCGTGCGCCGGAACAGGTGGACCGCCGGCTCTCCGTCCCGCGCGCTGGCCAGCAGCGTCGGCAGCGCCACCGTGCCGGCCTCGATCGCCGCCAGGTCCATGCCTGCCAGCGCGTCCGCGGCCCGGCGCGCTGCGTCGCGCACGCGCGTCTGCCGCTCCTGATACAGGTCGCCCGCCACGGCCGTGGCCGACGACAGGGCCTCTTCCATCGGCGCGTCGAACCAGCGATCGACGCTGGTGCGGATCAGTTCGCTTCCCACGATGAGAACCAGCACGGCGGGAATGAGCGTCATCCCGAGCAGGACCGCCACGAGCTTCACGCGGAACCGCGCGAACGGAAGCGCACGCCGGTGCTCGACGACCAGCTTGACGATGTTGCGCGCGAGCACGAAGGTGAGCGCCGCCAGCATGGCGACGTCCGTCACCAGCAGCGCATAGAGGACAAACTCGGTGAGGAAGTCCGGCGCGAGACTGCTCGACTGTCCGGCCAGAATCAGCAGGCCGCCGAGCACGCCGAGCAGGGCGATGATGCCGAAGACGATGAGCCGCGTGTTGTCGCGGAACGGACGCGGCGCCTGGCCCGGGACGTCGAGCCGCCGGAGGGGCGGAGGGGCGGCCGGGTGTGACGCGGGTGCGGAGCGCGAGGGAACGCCCATCCGCGAACCTTACTCCTTCGTGCTCAGCAAATCCTTGAGCTCGCTCATGAACTCCCCGATGTCCCGGAAGTGGCGGTAGACCGACGCGAACCGGACGTACGCCACCTTGTCGAGCCGCTTCAGTTCGTCCATGACGATGGCGCCCACTTCCGTGGTCGTCATCTCCTTGTCGGGTCGATCCTGCAGCACGCCTTCGATGCGGTCGGCGACGCCCTCGAGCGCGGCGACGCTGACGGGCCGCTTCTCACAGGCCTTGAGGAGCCCCGCGATGAGCTTCTGCCGCTCGAACCGCTCGCGGCTGCCGTCCTTCTTCACCACCATGTAGGGGATCTCGTCGATCCGCTCGTAGCTGGTGAACCGCTTCCCGCACTCCAGACACTCGCGACGCCGGCGGATGACTTCGCCTTCCTTGCTCTCGCGGGAATCGACGACCTTGTCTCCCAGACGGTTACAGAAGGGACATTTCATGACGTCACCGTGGCTCCCTCGTCGGCCAGCCGGCGCAGCCGACTGACATTCAGGCCGTCCTGCAGCATGAAGAGGCCGCCGAGCAGCGTCGTCGGAATGAACGAAATCGCGTGCAGCGTCAGCGCGGCGCCGATGGCGGCGCCGTTGGACGCGCCGAAGAA
>JBIKWH010000410.1:0-2802 GCA_044356435.1 Vicinamibacterales bacterium | reverse complement strand
CTGGTGCTCGTCGTCAAAGCCGGCCGTGGGATCGCAGCCACCCGCCGAGACCAGCGCGCAGGAGAACTGGGCGCGGATCAGATACTCCCCGTCACGCGGGAAGTTGTAGGGCACGAGGATCCCGCCACGCGTGCCGAACGGGAGTCCCTCGACGTGCTCGTACTGCGGGAGATCGGAGGACAGCGGGAATGTGTCGGCGACCGGCGCCGGCGGCATGCTGCCCACCGCCACGCGCGCGATGCGCCGCGCCGCGGTGAGATACCGCTCCATGAGCGACTGGGACAGGCGCAGCACGCCGGCCATGTTGTCGAAGCCGTAGCCGGCATCGTCGGGCGGGAGCAACGCCGCGACGTCGACGTCGACGCCGAGGATGTCGCGCACCGCGTTCTGGTACTCGAAGCGGTTCAGACGATGGAAGGTCTCTGTGCGGCCGGGATCCGGCTTCGCCGCGGCGGCCTGGTCGAGCCGGCCTTCGAGCGCGGTGACGAACGCGGTGACGGCGGCTTCGTCGGCACGCGGGCGGCCGGGCGGCGGCATCATGCCGGCGCGCAGTTTCGCGGCCACCTTCTCCCACGTGTCCGCGTGCTCACCCGCCTTCGCGGGGTCGAGCCCTTCGAGCACCAGGCCGCCGACCTTCGCGCGGCTGCTATGGCACCCGAGGCAGTACTGATTCACGAGCGCGGCATCCGGCGGCGCCGCCTGGGCACGCGACCGGGGCACAGGCGTGGCCTGCTCCGCCGCACGCGGCGCAGCCGCCACCACCACCACACAGGCTCCGCTCGCGAGCAGCGCCAGCAGACGTCGACGCGGACGCCACACCATGTTTGAGAATCCTCCCAAAGTCAGCGGGATTTTAGCAATGTTCGGTCGAAGCGGATGTCGCGAAGCGCACCGGGGTCCGGGGGCAGTTCCGCCGCGCCGGACGGCAGGCCATTGGCCGCCAGAAGGTAGGCCAGCACGTCGGCATACGTCTGCGGCTCCAGCGTGCCGGGGCGGTCGCGGGGCATCGTCTCCACGATCCGGTCGAACAGGTCCGCCAGGGGACGCTCTCCCCACTTTGCCAGAAAGATCTCGCCCTTGAGCGCCGGGCCGGGTGGGTCGTCCCCCCCGCGCAGGTCACGTCCGTGGCAGTAGGAGCACGCCCGGAACGCCTCCTCGCCCCGCGTAGCCTGCACGTCGGTATAGACGCCGTCGCGCGTGCTGCGCGTGGTCTGCCCGGCGAGCGCAGCCGAGGTGAACACGGCCGCCAGCAGCGCGCCCGCGAACACGGCCCTACGCACGGCGGAGACCCGGGAGCGGCCCGGTGCTGTCGCCGTGCGTCGGCGTCGGCACGCCCACGGCATTGAGCAACGCGACCTGCAGATTGGCGAGCGGCGTGCCCGCCGGCACGCGCACGTGCCGGCCGCCCTCGACCCCGAGCGCCCGTCCGCCGGCGACAAGCGTGGGCACGTTCACGGGCCGGTGCTGATTCGAGTCGCTCATCCCCGCGCCCGCCAGCACCACCGTGTGGTCCAGCAGCGTCCCGTCGCCCTCCGGCGCCGAGGCCAGGCGCGTGAGGAAGCCCGCGACGAGTCCCAGGTGATAGGCGTTCAGCTTTGCCTGCTCCGCCAGCTTCGCCGGGTCGTCCTCGTGGTGCGAGAGCGCGTGACTCCCCTCGCCGACGCCCGCCTCCGTAAACACCCGGTCGCTCCGCTCGCGCAGCATCAGCAGCGTGGCCACGCGCGTGGCGTCCGCCTGGAACGCGAGCGTCATCAGGTCGAACATCAGCCCCGCGTGCTCGCGGTAGCTGATCGGGATGCCCGTGAAGCGCGCCACGTCCGGTCTCTCCGGGTCGCGCCGCGCGTGCTGCTCCGCGGCCGCGATGCGCCGCTCCACGTCCCGAATCGTCTCGACGTACTGGTCCACGGTCGCGCGGTCGCGCGCCCCGACGCGCCGACCCAGGGCCGCAAGATCCGCCGCCAGCCCGTCCAGCAGGCTCTTGTCGCGTCGCCGCTCGGCCTCGCGCGAACCGGCGGACGACGCGTCCCCGAACAGCCGCTCGAACACCGACCGCGGATCCGCGTCCATCGGCATGGGCGTGTGTGCGTCGCGCCACGAGATCGTCGACACGTAGGTGCACGCGAACGCCGGCTCGCACGCGCGGCTGATCTCCACGGACTCGAGCGCAAGTTCCAGCGACGGCAGCTTCGTGGCGCCGCCGATGGCGCGCGCCGCCACCTGGTCCATCGAGACACCGGCCTCGACGTCCGCGCCTTCCGTCCGCTTCGCGTGCGTGCCCGTGAGCCACGCCGGCTGGATGCGCGAGTGCAGGCCGCCCATCTCGCTCGAGCCCCCGAGGCGGTTGTCGAGCCCACTGACCACGAGCGTCTGCGCGGCGACCGGCGCGAGTGCGACCAGCGACGGTGAGAGAACGAGCGGGCCGGCGGCGGCAGGCGTCCACGCCGGCATGTTCATGCCGTTGCCGAGATAGAGCGCGACCAGACGGGCCGGCGACGCGTCTGCGCCGCGAACCGCGGGCGCCATGACCTCGAGGAGCGGCAGCGCGACAGACACGCCTGCGCCGCGGAGGACCGTGCGTCGATCGAGCACGCGCATGACGCGTGAATTATAGAGGCCCACGAGGCCCGCAGAGGTAGACTGCACGGCGGTTGGATGTGGCGCGGTCAGGCGGCCGGCGCGAGGAGCATGAGATGACGATGCGCGGATTTCTGATGGTGGTGACCGCTTGTGCGTTCGCCGGGAACGTGTCGGCACAGACGCCGCCGGCACCGGCTGCGCAGCACGACCACGACCACGGCGACC
>JBIKWH010000409.1:0-2803 GCA_044356435.1 Vicinamibacterales bacterium | reverse complement strand
AGCTCGCGGGGCAGCCACTGGAATGTGGCGTCGAGCGCGGCCAGGGCATCCGTCTCAGCAAAAGCCTGCACGGAGCCGAGCGGGACGCAGGCGGAGGTCAGAGCCGGCAGCAGCTCGACCGGAGCGATGAGGATGACGTCCGCGGGCACCCGTTCAGTCTAGCTGCGAGGCATCCTCGCGCCGTACCTCTTCCGGTGCGCGATCGGGCCGGAGACCCTTGTACACGGCGTGCCGCACCATGCCGTCCGGCGTCCACTCGGTGAAGCGGAAGTCGGCGACGAGGCGCGGTTCGACCCAGTGCGCGGTGCGCAGCAGCGCCGGGTCCGGCACCCGCGCGAAGGGAGGCGTCTTGCGCACGAGGCGTTCGAGCTGCTGCCGGAGCGCGATGGCCTCGCGCACGGACCAGCCGGTGCCCACGCCGCCGGCGTAGACCAGCGCGTGGCCGTCGTACCAGCCGAGGAGCAGCGACCCAAGGACGGACTGCGTGCCCACCTGATCCGTGTAGCCGCCGATCACCAGTTCCTGACCCTTCTCGACCTTGATTTTCTGCCAGGCATCCGACCGCCCCGCATGGTGCGGCAGGTCCACGCGCTTCGAGACGATGCCCTCGCAACCCATCACGGCCGCCGAGTCGAAGAAGGCCTGGCCGTCGCCAATCACGTGCGAGGCGTAGCGGATGGTGCCGGGAGTCGATTGGCCGGCCACGAGCGCTTCGAGACGTGCCTTCCGCTCGACGAGCGGCAAGGCCTCAAGCGACGCGCCGTCGAGCTCGAACATGTCGAACGCCATGTAGGCGAGCGCCAGCGGCGTGGCCGGCTTGGCGGGAGGCGGCCAGTGGTGGAGGGCGCTGAAGGAGCAGTGCCCGTTGGGGAGCAGCGCCACCACTTCGCCGTCGAGCCTGGCGCTGGACACCGGCAGGCGGGCGGCCGCTCTGGCGATGGCCGGGAAGCGGCGGGTGAGGTCGATGCCGTTCCGGCTCGTCAGCGTGGCGGTGCCCGACCGGATTTCGCACCCGGCGCGGTAGCCGTCGAACTTGATCTCGTGCAGCCAGTTGTCGCCCGCAGGTGGCGCCGGCTTCAGCGACACCAGCTGCGGGCGGTACCACTCAGCCATGCACGGTGAGCGGCGCCGCGGCGCGGCGGCGCGACTGCACCGCCCGCATCTTTTCGAGCGCGCGCACTTCGATCTGGCGCACGCGCTCGCGCGTGACCGCGAGCTGCTGGCCGATCTCTTCGAGCGTGTACTCGCGGTCCTGGCCCAGGCCGAAGCGCAGCGAGAGCACGTGACGTTCGCGGTCGGTCAACGGTGCCATGGCCTGCGCGACCTCGTTGGTCCGGTCGTTGTCGAGCAGCGACTCCTCGGGCGACGGCATCGACTGATCTTCCACCAGCGCGCTCAGCTCCAGCGCGTCATCTTCACCGACGCGCACGTCGAGCGACGAGGGCGTCTTCTGCGCGTCCATCAGCAGGCGCACCTTCTCGACCGGCATCTCCAGGCGCTCGGCCAGCTCGTAGGCCGTCGGCTCGATGTTGAGCGCGGTGCGGAACGCCTTGCGCTCCTTCTCGATCTGGTTGATGGACTCGATCACGTGCACGGGCAGGCGGATCGTGCGACCCGTGTCCGCGATGGCGCGCGTGATCGCCTGGCGGATCCACCACGTGGCGTAGGTCGAGAACTTGAACCCGCGGCGGAACTGGAACTTGTCGACCGCCTTCATCAGGCCCAGGTTGCCCTCCTGGATCACATCCAGCAGCGACAGGCCACGGTTGACGTAGCGCTTCGCGATGGAGACGACCAGGCGGAGGTTCGCTTCCATCAGCTCGTTCTTCGCTTCGCGGATCATGTGATCCGCGGTCACGATGTCGCCGAGCCGCGTGCGCAGGTCCGAGAGGGGGAGGCCGGCAGCGGCTGCAATCACGCGCCCCTTCGTCGACCGCTCAGCCGGCGTGAGGTGCGCCAGCGCAGCCACGCGCTCGGCGAGCGCCCGCGTGGAGGAGGCAATCTCATCCAGCAGCAACGGGCGGATGGGCTGGCCGTCGAGGTCGTGCGTGAGGCGCGCTTCCTCCTGCGCCAGTTCCTGCTTGAGCGCTGCCTGCTTCCGGACGCCCTTGACGGCCGGCAGTTCGGCGCGCAGTTGTTCGATGCGGGCCCGGCGGCGGCGCACACGCGCCGTGGCACGCAGCACATCCTGCACCGTGTCGGCGCTGACGGCCCCGCCCTCGGGCATGAGCACCAGCATGTCGACCGGGATCTCACCCTTGCGAACCCGCTCGCCGATCTCAACCAGTTTGTCCGCCGTGGCGGGCAGCGCCAGCAATGCGGAGAGCAGCGCCTGCTGACCCTTCTCCATCCGCTCGCCGAGCGCGACTTCGTCCGACTTCTTCAGGAGCCGGCGCCGGCCGATATGGTGCAGATACATCCGGACCAGATCGACTTCTTCGTGGGCCGCCGGCCGGCCTTCGATCTCCGGCTGCTCCTCGTGCGTGTCGCTGGCCTCGCGCGCGTCGTCTTCGGCATCGTCGCCCGCGGGGCGGAACGATTCCTGATCGTCGTCGAAGAAAGCGGGCTCGGTGTCCATCGCGGTGACGGTCTGCGTCTTCGGCATTGGCGGGATCCCCCAGCGGTCGGTTGCAGGTCTGTTGCCAGCGGCAGCGGACTTACCCCGTTGGACGCAAACGCGACCGTCGAGGGTTCCACCGTGGCGTTTCTACCTGCAGTTCAGTCAATCAGACGTTCGCAGGTCACAGTTGGCCGGGCCTCCCCCCAACAGGGGATGGTTGCGCCAGACGGCCCGTATCCGTCA
>JBIKWH010000408.1:0-2825 GCA_044356435.1 Vicinamibacterales bacterium | reverse complement strand
GCGCGCGCGTGGCCGGAATGCTCCCGCCAGGCTCACCGGCGACGATGAGGACGCGGACGCCACGATCCGCCAGCCAGCCCTGGGGATGTTCGGCCGCCGCCACCTCGGCCAGGCGCAGGGCGTAGGTCGGCGTGCAGCAGACCACGGTCGGCCGGACGGCGTCGATGAGCGCGAGGCGCTGGGCGCTCGAGAGTCCGCCGGCGGGCACGGCGTGGGCGCCGAGCGCCACGGCCGCGTCGAACGCCGTCCAGAAGCCGTAGAACGGCCCGAACGAGAACGCGAAGCAGACGCGGTCGGCGGCTGTGACGTGCGCGGCGGCGTAGACCGATTTCCAGCAGTCGATCGACCACTGCCAGCTCTCCGGTGTGTCGATCCACCGCATCGGCCGGCCCGTCGTGCCCGAGGTCTGGTTGTAGCGGGTGTAGGACGTCAGGGGTTCGCTGATGACCGACCCCCACGGCGCATGCAGCGTCTGGTCCGCGACGAGCTCCGCCTTCGACGTGAGCGGAATGCGATGGAGGTCGGCCCGCCGGCGCCACGGCTGGCCGACGCGGTAGCCGGCCGCATCCAGCTTGGCCGTGTAGAAGGCGCTTCTCCCGTAAATCCGCTCGAACAGCTCCAGCGCACGGGACCACTGATGGCTCCAGAGCACTTCACGGTCGAGCCGCGCGGCCTCGTCGGCCCGTGGACCGCCGGTGGTCACCGCGGCTCCCCGGCGACGGCGAAGCGGGCGCGGATCGTCTCGGGCAGCGGCGTCGAGCGCACCAGGCCCTCGGCGTCGCGCGTCACGCACGCGATGGTCATCATGCCCGCCGCCACGCGGGCATCGCCCTTCGCGATCTCGCAGGCATACCGCATCGACCGGGTGCCGAGGTCGGCGATCCGGATCGTGACGGTGAACTCCTCTTCGAAACGCAGCGGCGCGAAGTAGTCCAGCGCGATGGCCACGCGCGGCCAGCCGTGCGGGTCGTCGGGGCTGTGAATGCTGAGGCCCGCGGCGCGCCACATCGCGTGCTCGGCCTCCTCCATGTACCGGGGATACCAGCTGAAATGGACGATGCCGGCGGCGTCGGTCTCGCTGATGGGGGAGGTGGCGGCCACGGTCTAAACGAGCGGAAGAATCTCGACGATGTCGCCGAGGCGCCGACCACCGGCGGAGAGCGCCGTCTGGCGGCCGTAAAGCGTGCGCGGTTCGCGCATCCAGAAGACGCCCATCATCTCGGGATTCGGCGTGACCGCGAAGAACGCCCGCGGCTTGCTGTGGAAGTCGAGGCCGCCGTTGCGGAGCACCCGGCCCAGCGGCACTTCGTTCCGGAGAATCTGTCGCTGAATCTTCAGCGGGAAGGCGTCGAGCTTCACGCGGATGGCGCCCATCTCCACCGGGCGCCCCGAATAGGCCTGCACGAGCAGCACGCGCCGCAGGTACCAGCCGCTCCGCGTCGTGGTCGAGAGCGTGCGGAGGAGCACGGGGCCGCCGTGATGCCGCTCGAGCGTGATCGTCATGTCCTGCTCGTGCACGAGCAGCGACCGATAGGGAGGTGGAATCTCGTCCGGCCCGATCGTCCGGACGGCCGGCAGCGCGACGCCGGCCTGGGTATAGGCCAGATCGAGTGGAAACAGGGGACTCTGCCGGGGACGCGTCTTCGCCATGGGAACGGAGCGGGGCCTACGTGTAGCGGATGCCGGCGTGCGCGGGCAGGAAGAAGCGGGGCAGCAGGACGTCCACCCGCAGGAGCGCATCGCGGGTCAGCGACACGCGCTCCGGGCCGACCGCCGCGGCCCAGCCGTCGGCCAGGAGGGAGTCGAAGGCATCGCGGAAGCGCTCCAGGATGTCGACGCCATACTTGTCCCGGAAGTAGCGCGGGTCGATGGTGCCGAGCTTGAGCTGCAACACCAGTTCCCGGATCAGCCGTTCCTCATCCGTGGGGCGATACGCGCGGCTGAGCGGCAGGTGGCCGGCGTGCACGGATTCCGTGTAGGCCTCCCAGGTATCGAGGTTCTGCATGTGGACGCCGTTGACATGGCCGAATGACGCCACGCCGAGGGCGGCCATGTCGGCGCCCTGCCAGAGGCGGTCGCGATAGATGAACCGGGTCTTCGCGCGATCCTTGACGGCCGTGTAGGCGCTGCCCACGCGATAGCCCGCGCGTTCGAGCGCCTCGAACGCTTCAGCCACCCAGCGGCGTTTCGTCGACCAGGCGGCCACGGGATCCTCGAACTGATGCGTGCCCTTGAGCAGGTCGCGGCTGATCGTGGTGTTGAACGGCAGTTCCATCTGGTAGATGGTCACGGAATCCGGGTCGAGCGCAATCGTCTTTTCGACGCACGTCTTCCAGTTCTCGTCCGTTTCTCCCAGCATCCCCGCGATGAGGTCGATGTTGATCTGGGGAAACTCCAGCGATCGCGCGAACCGGTAGGCGCGGTCGATCTCGCCGGAGCGGTGCGCGCGGCCGTTCAGCTCGAGGATGTGGTCGTCGAAGTTCTCCACGCCGAGGCTCAGGCGCGTGACGCCCAGCCGGCGGATGACGCCGAGCTTCGACTCCGAGAGCGTCCCGGGCTCGCACTCGAACGTCACCTCTTCGGCCTGCGCCCAGGAGGTCGTCGCGGTCAGTCGCTTGACGAGCCCTTCGAGCTGCTGCGTCGAGAGGAACGACGGCGTACCGCCGCCGAAGTAGACGAAGTTGAGCGGCCGTCCCGCGATGGCGGGCCTTGCGGCGTACTGGTCCCACTCACGGGCCAGCACGTCGAGATACGTCGCGACGTCGGACGAGTTCTTGTCCGTGTAGACCAGGAAGTAGCAGAAGTGACAGCGCTTCCGGCAGAAC
>JBIKWH010000407.1:0-2828 GCA_044356435.1 Vicinamibacterales bacterium | reverse complement strand
GTGCGTATTCGGTTCAGACATTGCGTTGGTCCACGATACTACGCGCGTCGGACCGGACGAGCTGATTGCGACCGCCGCGACGACTCCGCTACAGTAGACGCGGTAGCCCGCGCCTCGTGACCAGCCCCCTCACAGACCTGTTCAACTCCATCCTGCTTGCTCGTGCCGGCGTTGCTGCGCCTTCCTGGCTGGACGGTGCCCGTCAATCGCGGCCAGGCGGGCTTGAGCCGCTCCAGTCGGCGTGGGCCACGGCCCCGCGGGTGCTTGGGCGCGGCCCCTTGGAGTTATCCGATGCCGAGCGAGCCGCGCTCGCACGGTTGGCACCCGGTGTTGTGTTCGACCGATGGCTGGTCGTTGACGCGGGCCGTGCGCTCACGCTGCTTGAGCTGGCGGACCAGTGGCCCGGTGACGCCTTCGTCGAAGCCGCCGTCGCGTGCTACGAGCAGGGGGAGGCCCGCGAGCAGCAGAGCTGGCTGAAGGCGCTGCCGCTGCTCCCCGATCCGGCGCGGTTCCTGGCCTGCGCCTACGATGCGTGCCGGACCAATATCACCCCCATTTTCGAGGCCATCGCCTGCGAAAATCCGTTTCCTGCCGCTCATTACTCCGAGCTGCACTTCAACCAGCTCGTGATGCGTTCGATGTTCCTCGATGTGGCGCTTGACCGCATCGTCGGGCGCGAAGCCCGGCTCAACCCGACACTGACCCGCATGGCCCAGGACTTCGCGGCGGAACGGCGGGCCGCAGGCCGCCCCGTCCCGGCGGATCTGGGCCTTGCCCTGCACACCTAGCTGACCCGGGACACCGCCATGAAGATCTTCGATCCGCACATCCACATGATTTCCCGCACGACCGACGACTACCAGGCGATGGCCGCGGCGGGCATCGCGGCCGTCATCGAGCCGGCGTTCTGGCTGGGGCAGCCGCGGACCAACGCGGGCAGCTTCGTGGACTACTTCAACACGATCATCGGCTTCGAGCGCTTTCGCGCCTCGCAGTTCGGCATCCAGCACTTCTGCACGATCGGTCTCAATCCACGCGAGGCGAACAACGTGAAGCTGGCGGACGAGGTGCTGGCGTTGATGCCGCGCTTCCTGGAGAAGGAAGGTGTCGTGGCCGTGGGTGAGATCGGTTTCGACGACCAGACCGACGCCGAGGAAGCCGCGCTGATGCGCCAGCTCGAGATGGCGAAGGAACACGACCTGCCGGTGCTGATTCACACGCCGCACCGCGACAAGAAGCAGGGGACCATTCGTACGATAGAGGCCGTGCGCCGATCGGGTGTGCCCGAGGAGCGCGTGCTCATCGATCACAACAACGAGGAAACGCTGCCGATCGTGCTGGCCTCGAAGTGCTGGGCGGGCCACTCGATCTACCCCCACACCAAGATGGACGAAGGCCGGATGGCGCATCTCGTCCAGCAGTACGGCGCCGATCGCATCGTCATCAACAGCGCCGCGGACTGGGGCATCAGTGACCCGCTCAAGGTGCCGAAGACCGTGGCGGTGATGCGCGAGCAGGGGATTCCCGAGGCGACCATCAGCCGCATCGTGTGGGACAACCCGGTGGCATTCTTCGGCCAGACGGGACGCCTGGAGCTGGCCGACCTGCCCGCCGCCGAGATCGACCTGACGCGGAAGCACGAAGGCAACACGCTGCTGCGCGGCGACACCACGCTCGGCCGCCGCTGAGTCGCGCCGGATGCACCCCACCGCCGTTCTGAATGTCGTGGGGTTGACCCCCGCCCTGATGGGCGAGGACACGCCGCACCTGAACGCCCTGGCCCGCGCAGGCGCGCAGGCGACCATCGACACGATCACGCCCGCGGTCACCTGCTCGGTCCAGGCGACCATGCTGACCGGCACGGTGCCCTCGACGCACGGCATCGTCGGCAACGGCTGGTACTTCCGCGACGAAGCCCAGGTGATGTTCTGGAAGCAGCCGAACATCCTCGTACAGGCCGAGAAGGTCTGGGAGACGGCCCGCCGGCGCGACCCGTCGATCACCTGCGCGAACGTGTGCTGGTGGTTCAACATGTACAGCTCGGTGGACTGGTCGGTGACGCCGCGACCCGTCTATCGCGCCGACGGCGGGAAGATCTTCGACATCTACACCGCGCCGTCCGACCTGCGGACCAGGCTGACCGAGGCGCTGGGCCGTCCGTTCCCGTTCTTCAACTTCTGGGGGCCGCAGTCCAACATCGAGTCGAGCCGGTGGATTGCCGAGGCGTCGGCGCTCGTCGACGAGTGGCACAACCCGTCGCTGCTGCTCGTCTACCTCCCGCACCTCGACTACAACCTCCAGCGCCTCGGGCCCAACGACCCGGCGATCCGCGCGGACGTGCGGGCCATCGACGCCGTGTGCGGGACGCTCATCGCGAAGCTGCAGGCGCGGGGACGCCGCGTCATGGTGGTCTCCGAGTACGGCATCGTGCCGGTGAGCCGGCCCGTGCACCTGAACGTGATGCTGCGTGAGCGTGGTCTGCTCGCCGTCCGTGACGAGGTCGGCACGGATGCCTTCGACGCGGGTGCGAGCGAGGCCTTCGCCGTCGCCGATCATCAGGTGGCGCACGTCCATGTGCGCAACCCGGCTCGCCTCGACGAAGTGCGCGCACTGGTCGAGCAGGTCCCCGGTGTCGAACGGGTGTATGCCGGCGCGGAGCGGGCTGCGATCGGACTCGACCATCCGCGTGCCGGGGAGCTGGTGGCGATTGCCCAGCCGGATGCGTGGTTCACGTATTACTACTGGCTCGACGAGCGCCGCGCCCCGGACTACGCGCGGACGGTGGACATCCACCGCAAGCCCGGCTACGACCCGGTCGAGCTGTTCGT
>JBIKWH010000477.1:0-2837 GCA_044356435.1 Vicinamibacterales bacterium | reverse complement strand
TACTTGTGTCGCCGGTACGGGCGTCAACTCAAGCTGCTCACACACGTACGCTTCGACGATCGGATCGATGTTGGAATATGTACCGACGGCTCCCGAAAGTTTGCCGACGCTGATGGCCTGCAATGCGCGCAACAGACGAGTGCGATCACGGTCAAGTTGCAAACACCACAGGGCAAGCTTGTTGCCGAACGTGGTTGGTTCGGCATGAACGCCGTGGGTCCGACCCATCATCGGTGTGTTTCGATGCGCCTCAGCCAACGAGCGCGACGTCTCAACGAGATCAGTCGCTGCGGCTATGAGCAGGCCAACGGCACTCGCGAGCGTCCGACACAGCGCCGTATCGACAACGTCGGTAGAGGTCAGTCCGTAATGAATAAACGGACCCGACTCGCCGCCGATCGACTCCTGCACGACGTCAACAAACGCCGCTACGTCGTGATTGGTGATTTCTTCGCGCGCCATGCACCGTGACACAAACTCGGCGTCCACAACTGGCGCGTTTTGACGAGCATGCTCGACGATCGCGTCTGAGACGACGCCGGCTTTAGCGAGGCCAGCGAGCGCCAAGAGCTCAACTTCGAGCCAATTGGCATAACGCGCTTGGCTTGTCCACAGTCCCGCTATCTCGGGCAGCGAATAACGCTCAATCACTGATGGGTTCCGCCACGTTACGGCAGCGTCAAAATCTGATCGCGACCGGGACCGACACCAACCATCGTGATTGGCACGCCGATTTGGGCGGCCAAAAAGTCAAGGTAAGCACGCGCCTGAGCCGGAAGCTCATCGACGCTCGTGACTGACGTGAGGTCAGTGTTCCAGCCTTCAAAATCTTGATAGATCGGCTTGGCCGCAAACAGATCACTCTGGTGGTACGGAAGTCGCTCGACCCGTTTGCCGTCAATCTCGTACGCGACACACACACGAACCGTGTCAAACGTGTCCAAGATGTCGAGTTTGGTCAGTGCGATTTCGCTCAACGAGTTGAGACGAACTGCGTGACGCAACATGACAGTGTCAAACCAGCCACAACGACGACGGCGGCCCGTGTTGGTGCCAAATTCATGGCCACGCTCAACCATCACGTCACCGTCTCCGCCAAACAACTCCGTCGGGAACGGACCACTACCAACGCGTGTCGTATACGCCTTGGCGATGCCGATGACGCGCGAAATGTCGCGCGGACCAACGCCTGAGCCTGCACATGCTCCGCCGGCGCTGGCGTTGCTCGAGGTCACAAACGGGTAGGTGCCGTGATCAAGGTCCAAGAAGGTCGCTTGAGCGCCCTCGAGGAGAATGCGCTTATCAGCCTCGATCGCCTCGTGAATCAACTGCACCGTGTCGGCAATCATTGGCGCAAGACGCGGCGCGACTTCGTCGAGATACCGCTTGCAGATGTCGTCGAGCGACAACGGCAGGCGGTTATACACCTTGGCAAGAATCTGGTTCTTCTCTTTGAGTGCGATCTCGAGCTTTTGCTTGAAAATCTTGGGATCCAAGAGGTCCTGCACACGCAAACCAACTCGCAGCGCCTTGTCGGCGTACGCCGGACCAATACCGCGTTTGGTCGTACCAAGTTTGTTTTGGCCGAGGCGTCGCTCCATCAAACCATCAAGCTCCGCGTGGTACGGCATGATGAGGTGCGCGTTGCCTGAGACCCGCAAACGCGAACAATCAACGCCAGCGGCGGTAAGGCGATCGATCTCCGAAATCAACACGAGCGGATCAACAACGACACCGTTTCCGATAACCGGGATCACGTGTGGATACAGCACGCCGCTCGGAACGAGCTGGAGCGCAAATCGCTCGCTTCCGACAACGATGGTGTGACCGGCATTGTGTCCGCCCTGGTAGCGCACGACCATGTCCATGTCATGAGCGATGAGGTCGACGAGCTTGCCTTTGCCTTCGTCGCCCCACTGAGTACCAACTACAACCGAAACCGGCACGACAGGGTCCTCCAAGGGAGTGATTGAACCCAAAGCCTAGTGGACGCCCGAGGCGTCGTTTCTAGGGCGTATTTACCGGCTGAGCTGCGGGAGCCTGAAGCGGCGAGGCCGCAGGAGCGTCAACGGGAGGCGCCTGGCGAACGCTGATCACCCGAGACTCGGCCGGCGGCGTCTGGGTTTGGCTGCCGATGCCAAGTGCGATTCCACCGACGCACAACATCGCAAAAATTGCAAGCGCGATCGAGTTCTTCCACAGAGGTTGCCGGCGCGGTTTGGCCTTGAACAACAAACCGGTCTCAGGGTTGTAGTGCAGTTGACATTGACCGCAGACGTAGGTGCCGATGTTGGCGGATCCACACACGCAGCGCCATGACTGCGCGGACGCACCTTCGCGAATACGACCGTTGATGCCGCTCAACGACTGTGCGCGCAGCAACTGCTGCTCTTTGGCTGCATGGCCCCGACTCATACCCATGTCGTATCGGCAACAAACGGTGATCAACTTGCATGGTTGGCCAACTTTTTGCGCGATACTTCACAAGCGTCAATCTGCCTCACCAAACCACGCGGCGACATCGAAATCCCTGCTCCAAGGCATCGTGGGATGAAAACCGACGCCCCAATCGTCCACGACGATCAGCCGGTCAGCCCCTGCCCAGCCAACGGATGCCCAATACAAACCGGGACTAATTGGCTCGGGCCAGAGCCGACCGGCGAGCTCCAACAGCTTCGAATCGGTGACTGCTGGCAGCGTCTCTGCACGCACCACACGGTCGTCGTCGGCCGCCAACCGGTGACCGACAGCGACGAGCGCCATCCGACCTGCCGCGACGACAACGCCGATAAACAGGTCACCGTCGCGATTGGCAACCGATTGCAAGAGCAGCGAGA
>JBIKWH010000406.1:0-2841 GCA_044356435.1 Vicinamibacterales bacterium | reverse complement strand
GGAAGCGGTTCAGTCGCATGCGCGGCGCGGCCAGGTCATCGTCGAGCGAGCTTATACTCAGCGCTGATGTTTTTTCGCGGGCAGGTCATCGGGAAATACCGGATTGACTCCGCAATCGGCAGCGGCGGCTTCGGCAGCGTGTACCTCGCGGAAGACACCTGGATCGGCAAGAAGGTTGCGATCAAGGTGCCGCACAAGCAGCTCGGCAACGTCGAGGAGATGGCCAGGGAGCCCCGGCTCCTGGCATCGCTCGGCCATCCGAACATCGTCACCGTGCTCACGGCCGAGAAGCAGGACGACATCTTCTTCATCGTGATGGAGTACGTGGAGGGCGAGACGCTCGAAGCGATCCTCGCGCGTGAAGGCACGCTGACGCTCTCGCGCGCGCTCGACTTCACCTGCCAGATCTGCAACGCCATCGATCACGCGCACAAGGTGGGCATCCTCCACCGCGACATCCGGCCCGGCAACATGCTCGTCACGCCGAAGGGCCTGCTGAAGGTGACCGACTTCGGCACCTCGCGCTTCCTGGAGGCGATGGCGCACGGCACGACCATCATCGGCAGCCCGCCGTGGATGGCGCCGGAACAGTTTCAGGGCCGCGCCGTGTTCGCGAGCGACGTCTACGCCATCGGCATCACGATGTACCAGATGCTGACCGGCGGCCTGCCGTACGAAACGCCGACGCCGAAGGACCTCGAGCGCATCATCTCGGGCGAGCTGGTCGTCGCCCCGCGACTCAGGAACCCGAAGATCCCGAAGGCGATCAACGACGTCGTGATGCGGGCGCTCGCGCCGGACCTCGTCTTCCGCTACCAGCGCGCGTCCGACCTGCTGCAGGACATCATGGCCGCTCAGCCGAAACGCGGCGCCAGTGCCGCGCCGCCGGCGACAGCCATGCCGCCACGCAAGGTCGGACCGCCCTCCGCCATACCCGCTCCGGCTGCCTCGTCAGCCCAGGCTCCAGTCCCGGTTTCACCGACCGCGCGGACCGCCGGCATGGATCCCGCAAGCGTCCAGGATCGACTGAAAGCCCGGGAGACCCCGCAGCCCAGCTTCTGCTGGCAGTGCCGAAAGGCCCTGGCCGCCAGAGCGGACCGTTGCCCGTTCTGTGGCGAAAAGCAGTAGAACGCTGCTAGAATCTCGAAAAGGAGCAACAAACATGGCTTTCCCTGGCACCGGCAAGATTTGGATGAACGGCACCTTAGTGGACTGGAAGGACGCCAACATTCACGTCGCGTCCCACGTCATCCACTACGGTAGCGGCGTCTTCGAAGGTGCCCGGTGCTACAAGACCGTCAATGGTCCGGCGATCTTCCGCCTCGAGCCGCACATGCAGCGCCTGATCGAGTCCGCCAGGATCTACCGCATGGATCCCGGCTATACGCGGCAGCAGCTGAGCGACGCCGTCTTCGAGACCATCCGCGCCAACAACTTCGATCACTGCTACATCCGCCCCCTGATCTTCCGTGGCTACGACTCGCTCGGCGTCTACCCGATGAACTGCCCGGTCAATACGGCGATCATCGTGTGGGAATGGGGAACGTACTTCTCCGAGGAGGCACTCGAGACGGGCCTCAGCGTGAAGGTGTCGACCTGGAACCGGCTGGCGCCGAACACCCTGCCTGCCATGGCGAAGTGCGTGGCGAACTACGCGAACTCCCAGCTCATCAACATGGAAGCGAAGCTGGAGGGCTATGACGAGGGGCTCGCACTCGACACGCAGGGCAACCTCAGCGAGGGCAGCGGCATGAACCTGTTCCTGATCAAGGACGGGATCATCTTCACGCCCCCGATCGGCTCGTCGGTCCTCAGGGGCATCACGCGCGACTCGGTCATGACGATCGCGAAGGACCTCGGCTACCAGGTCGTCGAGCAGGTACTGCCGCGCGAGATGCTCTACGTTGCCGACGAAGTGTTTCTCGTTGGCACGGCAGCCGAGGTGTCACCGGTCCGCTCCGTCGACAAGATCACGGTGGGCGCGGGCCGTCGTGGGCCAATCACAGGTGCACTCCAGAAGCGGTTCACCGAGATCGTCACCGGTGTGGCGCCTGATACCCACAACTGGCTGACACCGGTCAACGTTCCTGCCGCCGCCGGCGCACGGTAACCCAACGTCCACCGGGCCGGCCTCGGCCGGTCCGGTGATTCCGACCCCAAACACCAGAGGCCCCGATGCACGTCAACGACCTGCTCGCCCGCGCGGTGGACCTCGGCGCTTCTGATCTCCACCTCAAGGCCGGCGGTGTCCCCGTGGCCCGTGTCCGCGGCGAGCTCGTGCCGATCCCGGATGCCGCCCGACTCCAGCCCTCAGACCTCGACGCCGTCCTCAAGACCGTGCTGACCCCGGCGCAGGCCGACCGCCTTGCCGGGCAACAGGACGTGGATCTCGCCTACAGCGTGCCGGGTCTCGGCCGGTTTCGCTGCAACGCGTTCCTCCAGCGGGGCTCGGCGGGCCTGGTCTTCCGTGTCATCCCGCAGCGCGTGCCCAGCTTCGACGCCCTTGGCCTGCCCCCCGTCCTCACGTCCATCGCCGCCGAGGAGCGCGGTCTCGTGCTCGTCACCGGCACCACGGGCAGCGGCAAGAGCACGACGCTGGCGGCCATGGTGGATACGATCAACCGGGCCCGCACCGCGCACGTGGTCACGATCGAGGATCCGATCGAGTACCTCCATCAGGATCAGCGCTCGATCATCAATCAGCGCGAGATCGGCATCGACACGCAGTCCTTCGGCGCGGCCCTGCGCAGCGCCCTTCGGCAGGACCCGGACGTGATCCTCGTCGGCGAGATGCGCGATCTCGACACGATTCAGACCGGCCTCACCGCGGCCGAGACTGGG
>JBIKWH010000405.1:0-2842 GCA_044356435.1 Vicinamibacterales bacterium | reverse complement strand
CCTCGTGGGGCTTCGCGCGCACGTGGATGGAGAACGCGCCGGCCGCGAACCGCGTCGTGAATCTGAGCCGCCTCGGCCACGCCCTCACGGAGCTGAACGACCCGCCGGTGAAGGCGCTGTTCGTCTACAACTGCAATCCGGCCGTCACCGTGCCGGACCAGGCTCGCGTGCTCCGCGGTCTCGAGCGCGAGGACCTCTTCACGGTGGTCTTCGAGCAGGTGCTGACGGACACCACGCTCTACGCGGACGTCATCCTGCCGAACACAACGTTCCTCGAGCACTACGACATCGCTCGTGCCTACGGCCCGCTCTCGATGGTGCTGGCGCGCCCGGCGATTGAGCCGCTCGGCGAGTCGCGGCCGAACGCCGACGTGTTCGGTGAACTGATCGAGCGGCTGGACCTCGGCCGCGAAGGCGACGCCCGTGGTGAACTCGAAGAGATGGTGCAGGTGATGGGCGCCATCCCCGGCTCCGCCGGCGAAGGCCTCCGCGAGCACGGCGTGGCGGAGCCGCCGTTCGGTGGCCGGCCGGTGCAGTTCGTGGATGTCCTGCCGCGCACGGCCGACCAGAAGATCCATCTCTGGCCGGAGGGACTCGACGCGCAGGCCCCGGCCGGGCTCTATGGCTATCAGCCGGACCCGACCACGGCCGCGTTCCCGCTCGCGCTCATCTCACCCGCCAGCGATCGGACCATCAGCTCCACGCTGGGTGAGCTGCCGAGACCCGAGAGCATGCTCGAGATGCACCCGGACGACGCCGACGCACGGGGTATCGCCGACGGCGTGCCCGTGCGCATCTTCAACGCACTCGGTGAGGTGCGCTGCAAGGCGCGCGTCGCCACCTGGCTCCGCCCGGGCATCGTCTCGCTCCCGAAGGGCCTCTGGTTCCGCCACACGGCCAACGGCCGCACGAGCAACACGCTCATCCCCGACACGCTCTCCGACCTCGGCGGCGGCGCCTGCTACAACGACGCCCGCGTCCAGGTCGAAGCCATCCCTCAGTAGAAGCCGGCATCACCGCGACAGCAGACGCTCCCGCGGCGGCGTCGCGCGGGCGGGGTTTACTGTTCGAGGGCGAATGCTTGTGGTCAAGCCAGGGGTGCGATGCGCCCAGTGAGCCCAGGAACAGTGAACCCCGCCCGCGCGGCGCCGGTCACGGGAGCGTCTGCTGTCGCGTCAGCGCGCTGTACACGAAAAAACGGGCGCCGCACCGAAGTGCGACGCCCGTTCGATGTTGCCCGGGAAGGTCCGCTTACTGAACCTTCACCACCAGCGCGGCGCGGCGGTTGAGCGCCCGGCCCGCGGCCGTCTTGTTCTCCGACTTCGGACGCTCCTCGCCGTAGCTCACCGTCGAGAACCGGTCCGCGCTCACACCGCGGCTCACCAGGTAATCGCGGGCGGCGTTGGCGCGGCGCTCACCGAGGGCCAGGTTGTACTCCGCGGTGCCGATGCTGTCGCAGTGTCCCTCGACCGTCAGGCGCAGTTCCGGGTTCTCAGCGAGCGTCTTCACCGCGTCGTCGAGGATCTTCACCGCTTCCGGCTTCAGGTTGTACTTGTCGAAGTCGAAGTGCACGTCTTCGAACGCGTACGTCTTGACCGGCGGCTTGATCACCTGGAGCGTCACGGTGCTCGTCGCCGTGCCGCCGCGCGGGTCGGTGGCCACGACCGTTGCCGGCACGTTGCCTTCCTGCATCGGCGCGGTCCAGACCGGGTTGGTGAGCGTGGCGTTGTTGAACGTGCCCGTCGGCGCGGACCACTTGTAGGTCAGGGCTTCGCCATCCGGGTCGCTCCCCGTCACGTTGAGCTGTGACGTCGTGCCGATCGGCATGATGCAGGGGTCACACGAGATGGCGCCCAGCACCGGGTTCTTGTTCGCCGGCGGAGGCGGCGGGGGCGGCGGCGGAGCCGCCGGAGCGGGAGCCGGCGGGGGCGGCGGCGGAGGCGGCACATACACGGCCACGCCCGGGTGGAAGCCCAGACGGACATCCCAGCCGAAACCGTTGCGCTCAATGGTCGTCCCGGCGACGTTGCGGGTTCCGGCGCGGCGGCTGTAGCTCAGACCGCCGTGCACGAAGAAGCCGCGCTTGTCCTGCCACACCGGACCAACGCGCAGCTGAAGCGGGTCGTGGGCGCGGCTGTCCGCGAACAGGATGCTGCCGTCCGACCCACGGCGCAGACCCGTGACGGTCGTGGAATCACCCGTACGCAACTCACCGTCTGCTTCGGCCAGCAGCCGGAGCGGCGTCCGCGTCGGAACCGCAAGACCAAGACCCCAGCGGACGCCGTTGGACAGGTCGAAGAGATCCGGATCTTTCCGCATGATGGCGCCGACGTAGCCGGTCAGCTCCACCTTCCTGGCGAGCTCGCGGCTGACGATCAGATCGATCTGGCCCGTGACCGCATTGGTGCCCGCCGGCGGCGGGCCCGTGGGTACCGTGAGCGAGCCACGCAGCGCGAGGCTGGCGGCGTCGTTCCGACCCTGCGAGAGCAGATTCACCTTTGCGCCGACGAGCAGCGGCCGCAGGAGGGTCTCGGACCAGCCGTCGTGCACATACGGGTAGTCGACGTCCGCGCCACCGTAGCTCGTGTTACCGGCGTTGAAGAGCGGGTTCCGCACCCCGCGACGCAGCCGGACGCTGCTCAGCGACGCGAACAGTTCCAGGCGGCTGCTGGCGCCATACCCGAGCGTGAAGCCCTGATCCGAGACGTCCAGCAGACCCTGCGGCCGGTCGAAATTCGCGCGAAAACCGCTGGCCGACACCTTCTTTGCGGGCAGCGTTTCAGCGGTCGGCACGAACCAGAGACCGGTGTCGCCAAAGAACGTGGGGAGCGCCGGGCGAGTC
>JBIKWH010000403.1:0-2860 GCA_044356435.1 Vicinamibacterales bacterium | reverse complement strand
TAGTCGAGTGACCGCATGCCGCCGACCGGGAACCAGCCCGTGCGCGCGGCCAGCATCAGCAGGAGCAGACCCGAGAGAATCTCCGGTATCGACAGCCAGATGAACGCGACGAGCGAGAGGCCGCGGTCGACCCAGGAGTGCTGTTTGACGGCGGCCCAGATCCCGAGCGGCACCGCCAGTCCCCAGGTCACCACGGCCGAGGCGACGGCGAGGATGAGCGTGTTGCCGAGTCCCTCGCTGAGCACGGTGAAGACCGGCTGGTGCCGCGAGAACGACTCGCCGAAGTCAAAGTGCAGCACGAGATTCCGGAGGTAGAGCCCGTACTGGACGTACCACGGCCGGTCCAGGCCGAAGTTGCGTCGCATGGCCTCGATCGTCGCCGGGGAGATGCCCGGGTTCTCCGCCATCTGGTTGAGGAAGTCGCCCGGCGTGAGCTGCAGCAGGACGAAGGTCAGCAGCGAGATCCCGACAAGCAGCGGGATGGTCTGCAGCACCCGGGTGAGGATGTAGCGGTGCATGGCCTGGCCGGGTGACGGTACGCGCGGACGCTACGGCCGGACGAAGATCTCGTCGATGCCCCGGAGCAGCGGCGGGGGAATCGTATTCAGCCGGACGTTGCCGAACTTCGACGACACGGGTGCCTTCAGTACCTGCGTCGGCAGCCAGATGAACCAGGCCTGCTCATTGACGATGTTCTGGATTTCCCGCCACGACTCCTTCCTCTTCGCCATGTCCGGCGTGCCGACGATGACATCCATCAGCGCGTCGATGCGTGCCTCCTGCGGCGTTTCAGGCTTCGGCTGCGACTGGTGCCAGAAGTGCGTCTTGCCGCTCGACCGCCAGACGTTCTGGCCCTGCCCCGGATCCGGCGGCACGCCGCTCTGCAGGCCGAGCAGAATCGCCTCGTACTGGAACGTGTCGCGTTCGTTCGTGATGAGCGTGTTGAAGTCGATCGGCGTGAGCAGCACCTTGATGCCGACCCTGGCGAGGTCGTCACGGATGAAGTTCGCCATGCCGACACGCATCTTGTTGTCGCCGTTGGTCTGTATGGTGAAGCTGATGGTGTTGCCGGCCGTGTCTTCGAGGAAGCCGTCGCCGTTGGTGTCCTTCCAGCCGAGGCCCGCGAGCAGCCGCTTCGACTCGGCGAGGTTGTAGTCGTACTTCGTGATCGACGGGTCGTGCCATTCCCGGACGCCCGGCGTTGACGTGGACCAGTTCTTCACGGCGTAGCCGAAGAAGACGCTCCGGATGATGGCGTCGCGGTCCACCGCCATCGAGACGGCGCGGCGGAACACCGGGTTGCTGAACCACGCATACTTCACGGCGCCCACCAACGGGTCGCCGGCCTTCTTGCCCTGCATGGGTTTGTGGAGGCGGTTGAGATTGAACCAGAAGAAGTTCGTCGTCATCCGCGGGCCGAGCTCGTGCAGCACGAAGGCACCGTTCGTCTGGTTGTCCTCGTAGTACTTGTAGTTCTCGGGTTTGACGTTCTCGAGGCCGTCCAGCTCTCCCGAGCGGAACTTGAGGTCGGCGGCGTCCTGATCCGGCACGACCAGGAAGACGAGCTCGTTCAGATAGGGCAGCCGATTGCCGGCCTGGTCGACCTTGTACCAGTACGGATTCCGGGCGAGCACGGTCTTCTCGCCGGGGACGTACTGCTTGATGGTCCAGCCGCCGCTTGTCACGATCTGCTCCGGCGGCGTGCTGACGGAGTAGGCCGAGGCGAACGTGCCGGCCTTATAGGCGGCTTCGAGCACGTGCTTCGGCAGGATCTTCACCGAGCCCGCCAGCGTGACCATCATCGCGTTGGGCGAGGGGCTCCTGATGACGATGGTCTTCGCATCCGGCGCCGTGACGTCGAACTTTCTGCCGTCCATCATGATGAGGTCCTGCACGGACGGATGGAGCGTGTCGTCGTAGGCGAGCTGGAAGCTGAACAGCACGTCCTCCGCGGTGATGGGATGGCCATCCGAGAACTGGGCGCCCTCTCGCAGGTGGAACGTCCACGCCAGGTTGTCGGCCGAGACTTCCCACGACGTGGCGATTTCGGGTGACGCCGTCTGGGTGATCTTGTCGAATCCGGCGAGGCCGACGAATGCCAGGTCCGTGATGTCGCTCGAGGAGACCTCGTTGGCCATCATCGCGTTGAAGGTCTTGGGGCTGTTCGTTTCGCCGTAGACGAACCGCCCACCCCGGGCGCCCACTTCGGGCAATTGCCTGACTTCCGGGGTGGTGGGCGGCGGTACCGTGTCGGCCGCTGTCTGGGCGGGGTCTTTCCGGGTCTTCGTGCAGGAAGCGCCGGCAACGATGCTCAGAACGGCCAGGAACAGGCAGAACGCGCGGGAAAGAGACGTGAGGAGAAGAGGCACTGGGCCGGATTGTAGAACACCCCGCCTTGCCCGTATCGCCGCATCTCGACTAGACTTGCGGTTTGCGCCCCTGACCGGGAAGGCGTCTGGTCAGGACCCAATACTGGGGCGTGGCCAAGTGGTAAGGCGCGGGTCTTTGGATCCCGTATTCGAAGGTTCGAATCCTTCCGCCCCAACCAGCCCTGTCGGTGGGAAACAGCTCGATAGACCCCCTGCGAACGGAACCATGAAGCGTAGTTTGATTGGCGACTCGGCAACGCCAACCGATTTCGGCGACCTGAAGGTCTTCTCCGGGAGCGCGCATCCGCAGCTCGCGAAGGATATCTGTGACTTCCTGGGGATTCCTCTGGGCCAGGCCCGGCTGCGCCGGTTCCCGGACACCGAGGTCTCGTTCCAGATCGACGAGAACATCCGCGGCGCCGACGTCTTCATCGTGCAACCGACCTCGAACCCGGTCGACATGCACCTGATGGAGCTGCTGGTGATGATCG
>JBIKWH010000402.1:0-2866 GCA_044356435.1 Vicinamibacterales bacterium | reverse complement strand
CACATCAAGATGGAGGTCGGCTCCGCCTATCCGCTCGACGAGCCGCTGACGATGGAGATCAAGGGGCGCCACCTGATCGAGGGCGTGCCCAAGACCATCACCATCAGCGACGAGGAAATCCGGGAAGCACTGACCGAGACGGTCAATGTGATCGTCGACGCCGTCCGCGTGGCGCTCGAACGCACGCCGCCGGAACTCTCTGCCGACATCGTCGACCGCGGCATCGTCCTGACGGGCGGCGGCGCGCTGCTCAAGAACCTCGACAAGCGGCTCCGCGAGGAAACCGGGCTGCCGCTGGCGATGGCGGAGGATCCGCTGTCGTCGGTCGTGCTGGGCGCCGGCAAGATGCTCTCGGACTTCAACCTGCTCCGGAAGATCTCGATCGACTAGACCGGCGTGGCGATTCTGGACCTGCGCCGCCGCAACGGGACCCTGTTCGGCGTCCTGACGCTGGTGCACATCCTCGCGATTTCCGCGCAGGTGACGACCAGAAGCGGGCTGCCACTCATCGCGCAGCTCGCCTTCGGCGTCTTTGCCGACGTCCAGCAGGTCGTCGCCGGCGTCTCGCGCGGCTTCGACGGCGCCTGGACGCACTATGTGGATCTCCGCCGTGTCCGGGCCGACAACCAGCGGCTGACCAGCGAGCTCGGCGAGCTGCGTGTGCGGCTCCAGCAGCAGGAGGCGCTCGCCTCCCGCGCGGCGGGGCTTCAGGCGGTTCTCCAGCTTCGCGACGCCACCGCGTTTCCCACGGCGGCGGCCTCGATCATCGGCGGCAGTTCGAGCCCGGAGTTCCGCACCGTCACGGTCGATCGTGGCCGTGACGGGAAGCTCGCGACCGACATGCCCGTGATCGCGCCGGCCGGCGTCGTCGGGCGCATCATCCGCACGACCGCGCGCGCCTCGAAGGTGCAGCTGCTCGTCGACCGCAACGCCGCGGCCGGCGTGCTCATCGAGCGTTCGCGCGCCCAGGGTGTCGCCATGGGTGTGGGTGGACCGCTGCTGCGGATGGACTTCGTGGCCGGTTCGGCCGACGTCGCCGCCGGAGACCGCGTGCTGACCTCGGGGATCGACGGCATCTACCCGAAGGGCCTGCTCGTGGGTCAGGTGCAGTCGGTCGGGCGCGAGGGCGGGACCCTCGGGGACATCGCGATCCGACCTGCCGTCGACTTCGGCCGGCTCGAAGACGTCCTCATCATCACGGGCGGCGTGGTACCGCCCGGCGAGGCGGACGTCCCGTGAAGATCGCCGTCGCCCTCCTTGCGGTGCTGGTGTCCCTGGTGTTGCAGACGACCCTGAGCGGACTGACCGTCGGTGGCACCGTGGCGGTAGACCTGGTGCTCGTGCTGGTCGTCTACCTGGCCCTGGCCTGGGGTCCGCTCGCCGGGATGCTGGCCGGATCGCTCGCCGGTGTGCTCCAGGACACGCTGGCCAGCGGGGTCGTGGGCGTGGGCGGGCTGGCGAAATCCCTGGTCGGGTATCTTGCTGGGGTGGTCGCCCAGCAGTTCATTCTGACGGCGCCTGTCCCGCGGCTCGTCATCTTCATGGCCGCTACGGCGCTGCATGCCGTGGTTTTCATGGGACTCTACGTGCTGCTGGGACTTCGGACCTTCGGGTCGCCCGTGACCGCCGTGTCCGTGCAGGCCATCGGCAACGGCCTCGTCGGGCTGGCGGTCTTTCTGGTGATCGAGCGCGTCCCGGCGTTTCTGGAGCGCCGCCGGATGCGGCGGCGGCCGGCGCGGTAGGCGGGGAGACATGACGACGGGACCTGGCGAAACCAAGCAGCGTGTCGAGATGCGGTTGACGGCGGTGCAGATCGCTGTCGCCCTCGTCTTCGGCGCGCTTGCTGTCGGTTTCTGGTACTTCCAGGTCGTCGAACACGCCCGGTTCGAGGAACTGGCCGAGAACAATCATCAGCGCCGGCTTGCGCTGCGCGCCCCGCGCGGCGTGCTGTACGACCGGCACGGTCGCGTGCTTGTCGAGAACCGCGAGTCATTTTCGATCTCGATCGTCCGCGAGCACAGCCGCGACCTCGACCACACGATGACGCTGCTGGCGCGCGTGCTCGAGCTTGACCCGGCGCGCGTGCGCGAGATCGTCGACCGGCACCGCCGCGAGCCGGCGTACCAGCCGATCGCCATCGTGGACGACGCCTCACTTGCGCAGGTGGCCGCCGTGACCGCCCGCCGGCTGGACTTCGAACTCCCGGATGTCGTGGTGGAGCGCGTGCCGGCGCGCCGGTACCCGACGGAAGCCCTGGCGGCGCATCTGTTCGGCTACGTCGGTGAGGCGACGGAGGCCCAGACCGGCGTGCGCAGCGGCGCGATCGTGGGCCAGTCCGGCATCGAGAAGACCTACAACCGGGATCTGATGGGCACCGACGGTGCGAAGCTCGTCGTCGTCAACAGCGTCGGCCGCGAAATGCGCACGCTCGACGAAGTGCCGCCCATCGGCGGCAAGCGCCTGCAACTCACGATCGACTTCGACGTGCAGAAGGCGGTCGAGGACGCCTTCAAGGCCAGCGGCTTCAACGGCGCCGCGGTCTTCCTGGACCCGCGCACAGGGGAAGTGATCTCCTTCGCCAGCGTGCCCGGCTACGACCCGAATGCGTTCGCCTCCGGCATCGACCGGTCCACGTGGTCCGCGTTGAACGGCGACCAGCTCAAGCCGCTGCAGAACCGCGCCATCCAGGGTCGTTACTCGCCCGGGTCCGTCTTCAAGATGGCCGTGGCGCTGGCTGCGCTCGAAGAGAACGTCGTCACCCCGGAGCACACCGTGTACTGCGCGGGCGGACAGAACTTCTACGGGCGCGTCTTCAAGTGCCACAAGAAGGGCGGGCACGGCGCCATGGACATGCGCCACGCGATCA
>JBIKWH010000400.1:0-2871 GCA_044356435.1 Vicinamibacterales bacterium | reverse complement strand
TCGGTCGCATCGGCCGGCGGCCGGTAGGCCGCCTCGGCGGTCAGACCGGGGATCTCCGGCGCGACATCGTTCCGCAGAAAGTACGCGTTGACGCCCGACGTCTCGCAGAGCACGAGCCGGTACCCCTTGCCGCGCGCCCGCTTCTCCAGCGCCGCCAGGCTCGCGCCGAAGTACCCCTTCGGCCGCGGTGACGGAATCTCCGCGTCAGGCAACGTGACAGCACGGCGCGGCCCGAAGTGCGCGTTGTATTCCATGACGAGCACGCGCGGCGAGACCTGCTTCAGCGCATCGAGCAGCCAGTAGTCGATGCTGTCGATGTCGATCGACAGGAAGTCGATTTCGCCCGCGAGCCCGTGCGTCTTGAGCAGCGTATTGAACCCGGCGGAGGTCACGTACTCACAGAGAACAGTCACACCCGGATGGGGCGCCATCAGCCGGCGGAGCGCGCGCACGTGGGGACGGTGTCCCTCGACCATCAGACCCGACCAGCCCAGGTCGAGCGCCAGCACGGCCGAATTGCCACCGCTCTGTCCGGAGCCGATTTCGACGAAGGTCCGCGTGGTGACGCCGGCGGCTGCCAGCAGGGCGAGCGTGACGCCGTCCTCCTCGTTCTGGGAATAGAGACGGAATCGCCGGCCGTTGATGCTGCCCGGCGCGGCGAGGCCGCTCCGCTCCAGCGCGACGTACCGCATCAGCGCGTCGAGCTGCTGACGCGTGCGGCGGCGGAATCGGTCCTCGCGCTTCTGCCGCTGCTCGGTGGCGAGGAGCAGCGCTTCCACGCGACGCAGGCGGGCCCAGGTTGTCTGGCGCAGCACCGCACGTCCCAGGTCCAGTAACGGATTTCCCATCAGTCACGCCGCTCCAGGGCGTCGGTCCGTGGCGCTACAATCGCCGCATGCCGCTCATCGAACCCACCGCCAAGGCGCCGGCCTTCACGCTGAACGATCAGCACGGACACGCACACAGGTTGTCGGCCTACGCCGGTCGGCCTGTGGTCCTGTATTTTTACCCGAAGGACGATACGTCGGGTTGCACGCAGGAAGCGTGCGACTTCGAAGCCTCACTGCCCCGCTTCAAGAAGTCGAAGGCCGTCATCCTCGGCGTCAGCATCCTGAACGAGGCCAGCAAGGCGAAGTTCGCCGGCAAGCACGGCCTCACCTTTCCGCTGCTCGCGGACGAGGACCACGCGGTCGCCGAGAAGTACGGCGTCTGGACCCAGCGGTCGCTCTACGGACGGAAGTTCATGGGCATCGCGCGCACCACGTATCTCATCGACGCGGGCGGCAAGGTGGCGCGGCGCTGGGACAAGGTGAAGGTCGCCGGCCACGCCGACGAGGTGCTCGCGGCCGTCAACGCGCTCGACTAGCTGAGCCCGCCGCGGCGTTCCCGACGCCGCGGCCAGACGTCACTGGGCGGGGGCGTCGCCCTTCTTCAGGCGATCCCGGGCCTTCTCGACGTCGCGGTGGAAAACGAAGAGCTTGTCCGCGTTCCCGTCGGGGTCGGTGAAGTTGAACTGCTTCCCCTTCCGCAGCTTCACCTTCAGGTTCTTCTCCAGATAGTCGATCTGGAAGGTCTCGAGATCCGCCATCGACGCGCTGAAGGCGTCGTCCTTGTCGCTCGTCTCATACCGGAGGCCCTGCGGCGTGGCCAGCAGCCGGCCCTGGCACGACCCCATCCGGTGCTTGTGGACAACGGCGATCCTGAGGTCGAGCCGGACCTCCTTGAAGCGAAGCCTGATCTCCCGCGGCCCCGGTTCGACGTCGATGGTCTGCGCGATCCCGTCGTAGCCCTCCACGGACACGTTGAGCTGGTGCGTGCCCGGCTTGATGTTGGGTGCCGTGACCGGCGACGCGCCGACAAACTGGCGATCGATGAACACCTGGGCACCCGGGACATCGGTCTCGATGTGCAGCGTCCCGGTCTCCGGCGCGGCCTCGGCCACCGGAGGCGGCGCGGCTGGCTCGGGAGCCGACGGGGGCGGCGCCACATCCGGGCGCGGCTTCCGGGCGGTGCCGGCCGGCGCGGCGGGCGCTGACGGCTCCGGCGCGGGCGCGTCCGTCCCCGGACGAGGCGCCGCGGGCGCGGCCACCGGCTGATCGGCGGGAGCCTCGTCCGACGCGGAACGATTCATCAACAGATAGGCGCCGCCGATGACGACGACGGCAGCCCCGAGCGCGATGACGGTGCGATTCACCGCGTGATCGTAACGCAACCCGTGCACGGGCAGTACACTGTGCCGCATGCCCCGTCTCGCGGGCCGTCGAGCCGCGGTCGTCGCCGGCGCGCTGCTGTTGATCACGGCAGCTTCGCTGACGCTTACGGCGCAGCGCAGGCGCGGCGGGGCGATCACCATCGCGCAGGAGGCCGATTTCGACGGCGGCTTTCAGTTCTGCCGCGTGGCCTTCCGGCAGAGTCCCGATGGCGATGGCGGCGGCTGGAGCGTCGACTACCCCCAGGCCGACCGCAACGTGACGGTCCGGCTGTCGGAGCTCACCAGGGCCGCCGTGCGTCTCCAGCAGGGCGAGCCGAACCACCTCGTCACGCGCCTGACCGACGACGCGCTCTTCCGCTGCCCGTTCGTGATGATGACGGAGGTCGGCACCGTCTACTTCGACAACGCGGAGGCGGAAAGGCTGCGGGCGTATCTGCTGAAGGGCGGCTTCCTGTGGGCTGACGACTTCTGGGGCGACTACGCCTGGGATATCTGGCAGCGCGAGATCCGGAAAGTCCTGCCGGCAGCGGAGTATCCGATCGTGGATCTCCCCCTGGACCATCCCATCTATCGGACGCAGTTCGTCCTCAAGACCGGGGTCCCGCAGATCTCGTCGATCAACTTCTGGCTGGGAGCCGGCCACACCTCGGAGCGGGGTG
>JBIKWH010000401.1:0-2871 GCA_044356435.1 Vicinamibacterales bacterium | reverse complement strand
TGCCGTCGTGAGTGCGCGCCGTCGATCCGCGTACTCGCCGGTCATGTCGTACACGCGGACGGTCAGCGGAGGTTGGGTGCCGCCGCTTGCCGCGACGGGAGAAACGAGCAGCAGCGCCAGTGGCGCCAGCCGGTGGATGCGCATCGGAGCCTCCCGCGGCGCAGGGCGTTGCGCCGCTGGAAACGACAGTGCCGGCCGGCTCCGGGTACCTCAATGCACGGGCGATGACGCGCGGGTGACATGTGTGTCACCTGCGGCTGAAACCCGCGGACCTCGGGTACCGTAGTAGGGACATCCAGGTGCGGGACCGTGTGCGTCCGGCAGCGCCGCCCACGAGCCTGGTGTGTCGAACGAGCGGGAGGGCGAGGGCAGTCATGGAGCGGGGAGCAACGGTGCGGGTGGGAGCCTTTGAGCTCGACCTGCGCTCGCGCGAACTCCGGTCTGGCGCCAGCCGGCGCCGCCTGCAGGAGCAGCCGTTCGAGATCCTGTGTGCGCTGGTGTCCGCGCAGGGCACCGTCGTCACGCGCGAGGATCTCTGCCGAAGCCTCTGGCCCGACGGCACGTTCGTGGACTTCGAGCACAGCCTGAACGCGGCGGTGAAGCGCCTCCGCGCCGCGCTTGGCGATGACGCCGTCGAACCGCGCTACATCGAGACGATTCCACGCCGAGGCTACCGGCTCGTCGCCGTGGTCGAGGCCCCTTCCGGCGCCGCCGCCGGTGGAGCCGGCGCACGGGTTTCACGCGCCCACGTCGCGCGGCTGGCGGTACTGCCGTTCGCGAACCTCAGCGAGGACCCGGCGCAGCAGTACTTCAGCGACGGCCTGACGGAGGAGATGATCGCCCAGCTCGGGCGGATCTGCGGGAGCCGTATCGGCGTACTGGCTCGGTGGTCGTCCATGCTGTTCCGGGGCGGTGCGCAGAGCGTGCGCGAGATCGGGGACGCCCTGCGTGCGGACTACCTGCTCGAAGGCAGCGTGCGGCGGGACGGGGACCGCGTGCGGATTACCGCGCGTCTGGTTGAGACGGCGGGTGAGACACACCTGTGGGCGGACACGTACGAGCGCACCGTGGCCGACTGCCTGTCCGTACAGACGGATGTCGCCGCGCGCATCGCCGAGTCGCTGGCGTCGGAACTGATGCCGAACGCCCGCGAGACGCCCCGGCTCGATCCGGCCCAGGCCGGGGCGTATCAGGCATATCTCAAGGGCCGGTATCACTGGAATCGCCCGGGCGACGAGGGCCTGGCCGAGTCGATCGCGTACTTCGACGACGCGCTGGCACGGGACCCGGCGCTGGCGCCGGCCCACGCCTCCCGGGCGCGTGCGCTCGTCGCGCAGGCGGAGTACTACAACGAGCCGGTCGCGCCGGCGCTCGAGCGTGCGCGCGCCTCGGCCGAGCGGGCGCTCGCACTCGACCCGGAACACTGGCGCGCCCATGTCGCGCTCGGTGACGTCCATCGGCTGCTGGACTGGAACTGGGCGGGGGCCGAGGCGGCGTACCAGCGAGCGACCGAGCTGAATCCGAACAGCGAGAGCGCGCATCGGGCGTACGCCGTCCTGCTGACCGTGACCGGCCGGTTCGCGCGTGCGAGGGAGGAGGTCGACCGCGCCGTCGCCCTCGACCCGCTCTGCCTGGTCGTGGGCACGAGCGCGGCGTGGGTGCGATACATCGCCGGTGACTATGCCGAGGTCATCGAACGCTGCCGGCATTCGATCGACATGGACCAGCGGTACGGGTACTCGCTGGCCCGGCGCCTGCTCTCGGCGGCCTGCCTCCAGACGGGCCGGGCCCGCGAGGCTGTCGAGCTGCTGGAGCTCGCGAGAGCCACGAGCGGCGACGAGCCGCTGCTGCTGGCATGGCTCGTCTCGGCCAGGGCCGCCGCCGGGGACCACGATGAGGCCTTGGCGCTGTTGCGGCGACTCGAGCGCACCGAGGTGCCGGCGTATCACCTGGCGCTCGCCTACGCGGGAGCCGGAGACGCGGACGCCGCGTTCGCCGCGCTGGGCCAGGCCTGCGATGTCCGGGACCCCGCGGTGGGACAGGTTGCCGTCGAACCTCGCTTCGCCTCGCTCCGGTCCGATCCGCGGTTCGCCGCCGTCACGGCCCGCCTCGGGCTCGGCAGTGCCGCCTTGTAGGCGGCGTCTTCCAGGCGCCGGCCTCGAGTCGCGCCATCCGCTAAACTAGTGCCGTGTTCCGGGCGCCCGCCTGGAACGGCAGTACGAACGAGAAGCCGGCCTCCTCTGTTGAAGGCCCCGGAGTTCCCAACACGATGAGTGCGTCGACGACTGCGGGGCCGGTTCCCGCCCTGGACGGAGAACTGCCGCCCCGCGTCGTGCTGGCCAGCATGGCCGGCGTCATGGCCGCGATGCTGATGGCCGCTCTGGATGGCACGATCGTCGGGACGGCGATGCCCCGCGTCATCGCGGAACTGCAGGGATTCCAGCACTACGCGGCCGTCACGACGATCTACATGCTGGCGTCCACGGTGGTGGTGCCGATCGTCGGCAAGCTCTCCGATCTGTACGGGCGCAAGCCGTTCCTCCTGGTCGGCGTGACCATCTTCATCGCGGGCAGCGTGCTGTGCGGCGCGGCGACGAGCATGACCTGGCTTGTGGCCGCGCGCGGCTTCCAGGGCATCGGCGCCGGCTTCTCGCAGGCGACGGCCTTTACGACTATTGCGGATCTCTATCCACCCGCCAGGCGCGGCCGGATCAGCGGCGTGATGGGGTCGGTCTTCGGGCTGGCCAGCATCGTGGGGCCCGCGATCGGCGGGCTGCTCACGGACGGTCCCGGCTGGCGGTGGTGCTTCTACGTCAACATCCCGGTCGGGCTGGTCGCGCTGGCGGTGCTCTACTTCTACTTCCCGAACCT
>JBIKWH010000459.1:0-2881 GCA_044356435.1 Vicinamibacterales bacterium | reverse complement strand
TCTATATCATAATTTTTATTAATTTTCTTTTCGAATTTATAAATAGTTCTATTTTTATAGGTGTGTACTTCTAATGGTGTTAATATTTTATTACAACACTTATATATATATTCATCCTCACACTGTATTACATTTTTCAATGAACATTTATAATCATTTATTAATTTACAATTACATATATCTTTAAATTGTTTTCCCAATAATTTTACCAGTTCTTCTGCTTTATTATGTTTATGTTTCATTTATAATAAGTAAAAATTTTAAAAAATAAATAAATAATTAGCTGACCTGAATTAATTAATTATTTTTTTTAAATTTTCTTTTTTCTTAAAAAATGACAACCACACAAGAACAACAATTTAATAAATTAGAAGAAGAAGTTAATAGCCCTTTATGGATTAAACAATCTGAATACTATAAGAAAAATAATAATGTTTTTAAATTTAAAAAGGTTATATATGGTGTTGAATTATTAGTACACTCAGATGGACATATATTTAAAAATGATGTTGAGTTACCTCAATATGATAATAATAAAGGTTATAAAATGATTAATATTAATGATAAAAATTATACGTTCATCATGTTATAGCATGAACATTCTTATATAAAGATATAAAGGCATATAAAGAAACATTTAATAATGAAAAATATGAAATAAACCATAGAGATAACAATAATCAAAATAATAATATTAATAACTTATTTATATGTAATATAGAACTAAACAGACTAAATAAAAAGAAATATAAAGGTAAATGTACAAATAATTTTAAAGGTGTATACAAAGTATCATTAAATAATAAACCTTTCGAAATAGATAAAAAAGATGATTGTGATATTACTAAAGATGGTATAATATATAAGGTTGTTTTTATGGGTAAATTTGTAAATTATACAGATGATGAAGAGAAAGGCGCAAAAATATACGATAAAATGTTAATATCTTATATAATGAATAAATATGGAAGTCTATCCCTTATAAATGATAATGTATTAAATGATAATAATAATATTGAAGAATTTAAAAATGAATTTATGCGGAATAGTCTTGAAGAATTCTAATAATATTAATAACTATGTTTTTTTTTTTATTTATAAATGAGTACAACTAATAATTTTTCAATATCTACATTAAACAATTATAATGATTTACAAATAAGAACACAATATGCTGTTATAGATAGTAGAACTCGCTCTGATATGGCTTCGACAACTGATGATTTTAGTTATACATTTAATGAACCCTTAGACATTACTCAATATGTTAAACTTATATATGGATCAGTCCCAAACACCTATCATAATATAAACAAAAATAATAATAGATTTAAATTTAATAATAATGGTACTGTGTTAAATATAACATTAGTTATAGGTAATTATAATGTAAATAGTTTAAGTGAACAAATACAAACAGCTATAAGAAATGCATTAGGTAATAATAATTTTACAGTAACTTATAATGAAAATCAGAATAAATATATATATACTTATGATAACAATGTTAATGGTAATTTTTACCTAGATTTTTCAGAGAATGATAATGATCTTCATAGTTTTTTCGGATTTAGTGGTAATAAAGCATTTCAAATGAAATTAATAAATGGTGTTAGCAAATATGAATTAATAAGTGATGCTGTTGTAGATATGACAGGTTGTCCATTTATTAGTTTATATATTCCAGAAATTGGTAATCTTAATTATAAATATTCTAATAATCTAAGTTTTTTTAAAAATACTTACTTATTACCAATTGTGAGTGGTCCTAATAATATTAATATATATACAGATAAACAAACATGAAATAATACTGTGTTTTTTAATAATAATCCTCTTAAACTAAAAAAAATAACAGTACAATTCTTCTATTTCTGTGGTTCAAAAATTTATAAACTAGATTTAAATGGGGGTACAGTATCCTTCGTATTAGAATATAAATAAACATGGTAACTTTTTAATATTATAAAATGGATAACATTGAAAATAATAATTTAATTGAAAGTTTGAAAACATTAATTAATGAAGATAATATAAAGATATCTAATGAGAATAAAAATGTAATACTGGATAAAATAGAAACCTATATAACATTTATTAAAACTAAGAGTGAAACACCTGATAAAATACAAAGTTTTGAAAAAATTAAAGAAGATTGGTTATTATTTCTATATTTCTTTAATAACATTGAAAAACAATTCAACTTTTTAGAAATGTATTTCAAATTAATATTAAATGAAGATGATAAAACAACATTAAAAAATTATTTGGAATATTTCTTTAAGGCTAGATCAATAATATTTGCTAAGTTATTTTAAACTAATTAATTATTTTTTTTTTAAATTTTTCTTTTTTCTTAAAAAATGGGGAGTGCTACATCAAATAAAAGTATTACTTATGATCGAAATTGTGTTAGTTGTAATCAAAAATGTTATTTATGAAAATAGTGTGAATATTGTAACTTTGTTGTATATGAAAATCCAAATATTCAAGCTTTTCTATTTTATGTATTTAAATGAGAATGTGAATATTTTGATTACAGTTTAAAAAATAACTGTTATTAGTATAATAATCTAGAAGAAATAATATTAAAATACAAAGAGTATGAAGATTATTTAAATTCACGATTTGATCTATTTGGTTTAATATTTCCTGGTGGTTGTACTAGTTGTACTAATTGTACTAGTCGTAAAACTTTTTTGGTACATCATTACTTCCCTTTCTTTACAAGACATTTAAAATATATTATATATAATGTCCCTGAAACTAGCTCATTAATAAGAGCACTACCATTGTATTATGAAAAATTAACAGATGTAGATATTCAAGTAATAACTTATTATAATGATTATTTTTTTAATATTAGATGTATTATTTATTA
>JBIKWH010000399.1:0-2886 GCA_044356435.1 Vicinamibacterales bacterium | reverse complement strand
CTGAATGAACGCCGCGATCCTACCTGAGCCGATACGCGCGCACGGCCGCCAGAAATGCCTGCCGGGCGACGGCGTCGCGCAGCTCGCCCTCCTCGACCATCGGCAGACCCGGCATCGCAGTGGCGAGGGCCTCGGCGAAGAGCCCGCGCCCCGACAGGCGCAGCGTGCCGCTCTGCACCGGCACGCCGGTCACGCCGCAGCTCGGTGAGCCGGACTTCAGCACCGCGCCTCCGATGCCGGCCGCGGCCCACTTGCCCGCCTGGCGCGCGGCCCAGTCGTGCATCCGTGTGGTCCACGAGGTGCCGGTCTCCACGCCGACGAGGCGGACGCGATGCTCGCCCGAGGGCACGCCGTTCGGCGACCGCTGCAGCTCGATCGGCTCACGTGGCGTGCCCATGCCGATCTCCACCTCCGGACAGATCGGCCAGAGCTCCGCATGCGCCTCGAGCCACTCGACGAGCGACGGTGCGTGCTTATGGCCGCCGTCGTAGCGCACGAGGTCACCGAGGAGGCACCGCGAGATGCCGATGCGCAGAGGCGCGTCCATCGCGTGCCCATCATCCCTTGAACTAGAATCGCGATGCTATGGCGACTGCGTGTTCATTCGACATCACCTCCACCGTGGATCTCCAGGAGGTGGACAATGCGCTCAATCAGGCGCGCAAGGAAGTGGCGCAGCGGTACGACTTCAAGGGGTCGAAGGCCACGATCGAGTTCGACGCGAAAGAGTCGAAGATGACGCTGGTCGCGGACGACAACTTCAAGCTGACGGCGCTGTGGGAGATCGTGCAGACGCGCCTGGTCCGGCGAAACGTGCCGACACAGAACCTGACGCGCGGCGACGTGATCCCGGCGGCCAACAGCACGGTGCGGCAGGAGATCACGCTCCAGCAGGGCATCACGTCCGACGCCGCCCGCGAGATCGTGAAGTTTCTGAAGGAGAGCGGCCCGAAGAAGGTGCAGGCGTCGATCCAGGGCGACCAGCTCCGCGTCACCTCCAACTCACGGGATGATCTGCAGGAAGCGATGCGGGTGCTCCGGAGCAAGGAGTTCGACGTCGCGCTGCAGTTCGGCAACTACCGCGGTTGACTCACGCGCAGCTCGCCGGGTCCGGCATCGGGGACGTGCTTCGTGCGCTCCCTGGGCGCCTGTGACACGCACCAGGCTCCTGCACAAGCCAAGTCGCGCTCGAAGCACGCCCCCGACGCCGAACCCGGCTCGCGTTAGTTCTGCGGCGGCGCCTGACGGCGCTGGCCTCGACGCTGCTGCAACTGCTCGCGGAAGTCCTTCCGCTGCCCCTGCTTCGCGGCCTGTTCCGCTTCGAGCGCCTTCGCCTTCTTCTGCTGCTCGGGCGTCAGCAGCGCCCAGATCTCGTTCCGCACGCGCGCGCGCAGCACACCGGTCTCCGCCATCGCCGCGGCCACCGCGTCCGCGCTGGCGCGAATCGCGTTCTCGTCCGCCGGAATGGCGCGCACGGCCTTCTGCTGCGCTTCCCCCGCGGCGGCCACCTTCTTGCCCGCGGCCTCCATCTCCGGACGCGCCTTCTGCATCACGTCCTTCACCTGGTCCTGCTGCGTCTCGCTGAGACCCAACTGCGCCAGCGGGAACATCGGCCCGCCCATCATCCCCATGCGTCCGCCCGGCCCGCCGGGACGGCCCGGTCCACCCGCACCGGGACCACCGGGGCCACCGGGGCCGCGCCCCTGCATGCCAGGGCCGCCCGGACCGAAGCCGCGACGCCCGCCTCCGGGTTCCTGTGCGAAGGTCGCCACACTCAGCGCCGTTCCGAGCACCACCGCCACCGCGGCGGCGCCGCCCACCAGCATCCGTCTGCCCATCAGTCGTGTCATGTCGTACTCCCTGTCGAAGGGGCGACGGGTGTTCCGCCGCTCTACTGCATCTGACGCTGCGGCTGTGGCAGGCGCCGGTCCCACGTGTGAAGAATCAGTGACGGCCGCTACTCGAACCGCAGAGCCTCGATCGGGTCCATCGACGCGGCTTTGCGCGCGGGATAGAACCCGAAGAACACGCCGATCGCCGCCGAGAATCCGAACGACAGCAGCACGGCATTGGAGGAGACCACCGCCGGCCAGCCCATCAACTGCCCGACGAGGTACGCCCCACCGAACCCCACGCCGAGCCCGATGGCGCCGCCAACCAGGCTCAGCACCACCGCCTCGACGAGAAACTGCAGCAGCACGTCGACGTCGCGCGCGCCGAGGGAGAGCCGGAGGCCGATCTCGCGCGTCCGCTCGGTCACCGAGACCAGCATGATGTTCATGATGCCGATGCCGCCGACCAGCAGCGACACCGCCGCGATGCCGGCCAGCAGATACGTCATCGTGTCGGTCGTCGACGTCAGCATGCTCGTCATTTCGTCCTGCGTGCGGACCATGAAGTCGTCCTGGTCGCCGATGATGTTGTGCCGCGTGCGCAGCAACGCGTTGATCCCGGCCTGCACGCGCGCGAGCGGCACGCCGTCTTCCGCCTGCACCACCATGTTGTTCAGGTGCGCGATGCCGAGCAGCTTCTTCTGCGCGGTCGTGTAGGGGATGAAGATCGTGTCGTCCTGGTCCTGGCCCATCGCCGCCTGGCCCTTCTTGCTCATCACGCCGATGACCTTGAATGGCTGGTTGCGGATCCGGATCTGCGCGCCGGTCGGGTCGGTGCCTGGGCCAAAGAGCTGGTCGCGCACGACGGACCCGAGCACGGCGACCTTGGCCGCGCTGCGCACTTCCTGCTCGCCGAAGAAGCTTCCCGTCTCGGCCGGCCAGCTCCGGATGAGCGGCAGCTCGTCACCCGTGCCCTGAATCTGCGTCCCCCAGTTGCTGGTGTCGGAGATCACCTGGGAGCGGATGTTCACGCCGGGTGAGAGGTAGCGCACGC
>JBIKWH010000397.1:0-2890 GCA_044356435.1 Vicinamibacterales bacterium | reverse complement strand
GCCGGGGACGCGCCGCCGTCGGGCTCACCCTCGGGCGCGATCGGCGTGCCGGCTTTCATCGCCAGCGCCTGCTTCACGATCCGCGTGTACAGGGCGCCGGCGTCGCCCGACTTCGCCGGCTTGCTGGAGATCCAGATGGCCGGGTCGCCGGCGGCGAGAATGTCGGCGAAGTCGCCCTCACTCTTGACGCTCAGCGGCGCGAAATCGAGGATGTCGAGCTCCGGAGAGGACCACGCATCGCGATGCTTGATGAGGAGCCAGCCCTCCTTGCCTCCGAAACCGCCCTTCGTGCGGACGAGCGCCCACGAGCCCTTCAGCTTGTAGCCGTCCAGGCGGATCTTGAGATCGCCCTTGGCGAGCGCGGCGTCGACGTCGTCGACCTCAGGCGTCCACGTGCCCGTGTCCCAGAGCATCACGATGCCCGCGCCGTACCCGGACGGGATCACGCCTTCGAAGGAGCCGTACTCGATCGGGTGATCCTCGACGTGCATCGCCAGGCGCTTCGTGGCGGGATCCAGCGACGGGCCTTTCGGCACGGCCCAGGAGAGCAGCACACCGCCGTGCTCGATCCGGAAGTCGTAGTGCAGGTGGCTGGCCAGGTGCTTCTGCACGCAGAAGAAGCGCGGCGTGCGGCCCGTGGGTGAGGCGTGAACGGCATCGCCCGCGGGCTCCGGTGACTCTGAGAAGTTCCGCTTCGCGCGGTATTTGTCGAGCGCCATCGGACGAACCCGGAGCGGTGGCGCCTTACGCGGTATCCCGGCTGAGCCGGTTCAACGTGCGGGAGAACGCGAGGAAGAGCAGCCCGGCGGCGATGGCGAAGGCCGCGACCGCGCCGAAGAGCGTCGGCAACGGCATCGACTCGTAGAAGCCGGACAGGCGTCCCCCGATGTAGTTGCCGTTCGATGTGCCGAGGAACCACACGCCCATCACCAGACCGCCGATGCGGGCCGGCGCCAGCTTGCTCATGGCGCTCAACCCGACCGGGCTCAGCGCCAGCTCCGCCCACGTGTGCAGCACGTAGGTGGCCACGAGCCATCCAGGGCCGACGAGCGAGCCGTTGGCGGAGAGCCCCGCCGCGGGCACGAGCAGCGCGAAGCCCGCACCCACGCCGATGAGCGCCAGGCCGAACTTGAACGGCGCGCCGGGCTCGGCGTTGCGCCGCGCGAGCCGGACCCACAACCACGCGAACACGGGCGCGAACGCGATGACGACCAGCGGGTTGACGGACTGGAACCAGCTCGACGGGAATGCGTACCCGAAGGCTTCGTTCAGGGTGTTGCGATCCGCGAAGAGGTTCAGCGTGGAGCCGGCCTGTTCGAAGGCGGCGGAGAAGGTGGCGTAGCCGAGGAACAGCACGCCGATGACGATCAGGTGGTTGCGCTCCACGCGCGTCCAGCCACCGGACAGGAACACCCAGGCGAAAAAGCCGATCGACAGGGTGAGGAGCAGCACCCCCGCGGCGTCGGCGATGTCCTTCACGCCGAACGGCAGCACGCCCATCTGCATGCCGACGCCCACGGCCACGAGCACGACGGCGGCGGCCGCGACCCAGCGCGCGGCCCGGCGCTGCTGCGCACTGAGGGCGGCGGGTGAGCCCGGGTCCGACGGATGCAGCCCGGCCTCGCCGAGGTACTTGCGGCCCATCGCGAACTGCAGGAGACCGAGCAGCATGCCGACACCGGCCGCCGCGAAGCCGACGTGCCAGTTCACGCGCTGCCCGAGATAGCCGCAGACAAACGGTGCGATGAAGGCCCCGGTATTGATGCCCATGTAGAAGAGGGAGTAGCCGGCGTCGCGGCGGTCGTCGCTCGGGGTGTAGAGCCGGCCCACGATCACGCTGACATTGCCCTTGAGCAGCCCCGTGCCGAGGACGATGAGCGTCAGGCCGACATAGAACGTGGCCAGCGAGGGCAGCGCCATGCTGAAGTGTCCGGCGGCGATGAGCACGCCACCGACGAGTACCGCGCGCTGCGGTCCGCGGATCTGGTCCGCGATCCAGCCGCCCGGCAGCGTGGCCATGTAGACCATCGACGTGTAGAGACCGTAGACGGCACCCGCGGTGACGGCGTCGAACCCCAGGCCACCGGTGGCCGGGTCGGCCGTCATGAAGAGAATCAGGAGCGCGCGCAGGCCGTAGAAGCTGAAGCGCTCCCACATCTCCGTGAAGAAGAGCGTGGAGAGCCCGCGGGGGTGGCCGAAGAACGCCGTGTCGTAGGGGCGGGCGGCCATGTTGAATCCGTCAGCGCGTTTCGGGTTTGAAATCCGGCGGGAGCGTGTTCCCGTCTGCGAACAGGAATTCCTCCATCTGACGCGCGATGAGTTCCTGCGCTTCCTTCTGCCACGGCAGCAGCCGGTATTCGTTCAGGATCATCTTCTGACGGCCCTCCCACTCTTTCCAGGCGTCCTTGGAGATCTCATTGAAGATCCGCTCGCCCAGCGGCCCGGGCCACGGCGCCGCATCCAGTCCGGGGAGGAGTTTCTTCAACTTGGCGCACGTCACCATGCGCGGAGCAGCATCAGCCATGCGGCGGATGGTACCACGCCATCGGAGCGGCTCCGCGTGTCGAGCTGTGTTCCCTTGGGAACATGACAGGGCTTGCGGAAGCTGGCAAAATGTCGGTGGCCCTGCCTGTTCCCGGCAGCAGGGCCTGTTCGACAGCGTTCTCGGGGGACTGAGGTTGGTGATCGTGCGAACTGTTTATTCGGCGCTGGTGTTGTCCGCGCTTCTTGCTGTGCCTGCCATGGCGCAGACCGAGTCGTCGACTCGCCCGGCGCTCCCCACGTTCTTTGGCGACACCGGTCTCTGGTTCGTGCCGACCGCTGAAACGCTGCCCGCAAAGAAGGTGTCGGCCAGCGGTTTTCGCGCGAATTTCGACCGGCCGCAGGGGCT
>JBIKWH010000396.1:0-2892 GCA_044356435.1 Vicinamibacterales bacterium | reverse complement strand
CGGATCTTGCCGTTGGCGACGCTGTTCATCGCGCATCCGCCGGCGAGACAGACCCGATCGGACGGAATGCGGCGATGGAGCGCACGCAGCACCTCGAAGGCCCGCTGTTCGTACACCGCCTGCAGCGACGCCGCCAGCGCTTCGTGACGCGCGGTCAACGGCTCATCCGGACGACGTGGCGCCCCGAGCAGGTCCGACAGGCGATCCTCGAACACCTGACCGATCGCCGGCGCACCCGACGCCCAGGTCAGTTCACCACCGGTGCGCCAATGGCGGAAGTAGCGCAGATCGAGATGGACGCCGCCCTCGCGGTCAACCCGCACCAGCTGGCCGAGCGCATCGGTCATCGATCGCTCGCCATACGGCGCAAGGCCCATGACCTTGAACTCGTCTCCATAGTGCGGAAACCCGAGGAACTGCGTCACGGCCAGATAGAAAAGCCCGAGCGAGTGGGGAAAATACGTCCGCCGGTCAAGCCGAAGCCGCGTGCCCTGCCCCTCGGCGAAGCTCGTGCTGACGAAATCGCCGAAGCCGTCAATCGCGCAGACGGCGGCCCGCTCGAACGGGCTCACGAAGAAGGCGCTGGCCAGGTGCGCCGGGTGGTGTTCGATGTGCCGCAGTCGCCGTTTTACGTGGCCGGCAGGCAGGCCGAGCACGGCGCCCAGCCGCGCATGCACGCTGTCCACCGCGACCAGGTTCCGCGCACGGTCCGTGATGAGCCGCGCGTCCGGCCGATGCCGCGCCGCGAAGAGCACCTTGCGCCACAGATGCGCCCTCGGCGCCCTGGACACGGCAAACAGATCGATGTCACCCGGCGTGAGCCGGGCCATCGTGAGGCAGGCGTGGATGGCCTGATCGGGGAAGCCGGCCGTGTGCTTGATCCGGTTGAATCGCTCCTCTTCGACAGCGGCCACAAGCTCGCCGTCGACCAGCAGCGCGGCGGCGACATCCCCATGAAACGCGTTGACACCCAGTACGACCATCAGACCATCTCCGTGCAGCCCAGTGCCTCACCAAGCCGCCGATCCAGGTGCGCGACCGTGAAGCGTTCCGTCACCGTCCGCCGGGCTTCGCGTCCCAGCCCGTCCCGCCAGGCATGATCCTGGAACAACCGGACGATCCAGGCGACGAGCGCGGCCCGGTCCTGCTGCAGGACGATCACGCCGTTCTCCCCATGGACGACGACTTCCTCCGCCGCGCCTGGGGAAGCCAGACACGGCCGCCCCGCACGCATCGCTTCGAGGTACACCAGGCCAAGGCCTTCTCCGGTGCTCGGCATCGCCAGAAAACGCGCTTCGCGATAGACGGCTTCGACCTGGGCATCGGTGAGACGGCCCGCGAAGACCACACCACCGGGTGCGCAGAGGTCGGCGGCGCGTGCCCGCAGACGCGCGGCGTCATCACCCTCACCCACGACCAGGAGCCGCGCGTCGGGCACGGCCGCGACGACCAGGGGCCACGCGTCGATCAATGCGTCGTGCCCCTTGTAACGCTCGCGCGCGGCGAGGCGTCCGACGATGACGGCGCACGGCCGCCCCTCGGTCAGGCGTCGAACCGAGTCGACGTCAGCGGCCGACGGCTCCACCGCAGGGCCCGCCAGCGCGGAGTGGCAGACGCGGACGTCCATCGCGGACAGGCCGGAGTTGGCCGCGATGAAGCGCCGGCGCGTCTCGGCCGACACGGCGATGGCGCGCCAGGCGTACCGGAGCATCCAGGCCGTACGTCGGCGCACGTGGACCCAGGCTTCGATACCGTGAAGTACCGGCACGAGACGAACGCCCCGCCACAGCAGCGGCGCCAGCGCCGGCAGCAGTCCGACATGCAGGACGACCACCAGCGCGCCCCTGCGCCACGCGGTCGCGCGGACACCGAAGGCCAGGAACTTCAGCACGCTGCGGTCGGCGTGCCGCACACGCACGCCCGCGGGAATCCCCTCCGGCGTGCCGGTGTCGTTGAGCGACCAGGCTTCGATGGGAATACCGGCACGTGCCGCGCGCGCGGCCAGGATCTGCAGATAGAGACGCGAGACGGCGGATATGCCGTCTGCGCCGGCAAGACCCGGCGTCACAAGCACGATCCGCGTGGCGGCACCGCTACGCACGGGCTCCGCCGGCGAGAGACGCATAGGCCGCGAGATAGCGCGGCGCGACGGCGCTCCATGCATAGTGGGTGCGGACGAACATCTGCCCGGCGCGGCCCATCGTCTGGGCGCGGCCGCGGTCGTCGAGCACCCGGCACATGGCTTCCGCCAGCGCCTCCGCCGTCGAGGCCGTCACAAGGCCGGCGCCTTCGCCCGCGATGCGCTCCCACCCGCAGGTGTCGGACACCACGACGGGCACCGCCGCGCGCATCGCCTCGACCAGGCTCATGCCGAAGCTCTCCGACCTTGAACAGAGCGCGAACACGCCGGCATGCCGGAGCAGGGCGTCACGCCGCGCTTCGTCCACCGGCCCCAGCCACGTCACGGCGTCCGCGTCGTGCCCCGATCTGGCGCGCAGCCCCGGCCACAGCCCGGCCTCGTCCGGTCCCGCGAGGACCAGATGCACGTTCGGGCGGCGCGCGCGAACCGCGCGGAAGGCATCGACGAGCAGGTCCAGTCGCTTGATGGGATGCAGCCGTGCGACCGCCACGATGAGGTCGCGGTCGAGCGGGAGGCCGAGGTCCGCGCGTGACAGGTCCGCACCCTGCAGCGACAGCTCGACGCCGTTTGGAATGACCTCCACGCGCGCATGAGCGTGCCACGCACGGACGCCGGCGGCCTCGGACTCGGACGTGGCGTGAATGAGCGCCGCGTGCTGAACAGTCGCCCGGTCGGTCAGCGGGTAGATCAGACGCTTGCGCCAGGCGTGATGGGCCAGCGACCCGGAGTCGAGCATCCCCCTGGGTGACAGC
>JBIKWH010000395.1:0-2898 GCA_044356435.1 Vicinamibacterales bacterium | reverse complement strand
GCGCGCTGTTTCCACGGCTGGTCGCGGCAGAGGCGAAGACGGGCAGCGTCCTGCGGGCCTTCCGGCAGCTCCGCGCCGCCCCCTCGCCGGACGGGGCCTTCATGTCCCTCCCGGGTGGCACGGGTGAGCTGGCCGCGGCCGTCGCCGCAGCGCTTCCAGCCGGCACGATCCGGCTGAATACCGGTGTCCAGGCGCTTCGGCACGACGGCACGTTCGTGCTTGAGACGACGACCGGCGAGACGCTGCGTGCGCGGACCGTCATCCTCGCGGTGCCCGCCTACATCGCCGCCCGCCTGCTGACGGAGGCCGCGCCGGCCGTGGCCGCGCTGGCTGCCCAGGTCCGCTACGCCTCCACGGCCACCGTCGCCCTCGGCTACCAGCGGAGTCAGGTGGCCCACCCGCTGAACGGCACGGGGTTCGTCGTGCCGAAGGTGGAGGGCTCGCCCCTGCTGGCCGGCACATGGGTCAGCGCGAAGTGGCCGCACCGGGCGCCGGAAGGACACGTGCTGATGCGCGCCTTCTTCGGCGGCGGTCGGGACCCGCGACGGCTGGAGCAGCCGGACTCGGAGCTCCGCGCGCTCGCGCACACGACCCTCGCCGCGCTGACGGGCATCTCCGGCGAGCCACTGTTCTCGCGCGTGTACCGCTGGACCGATCGGAGCCCGCAGTACGACGTCGGCCATCTGGACCGCGTGGCGGCCATCGACCGGGCCCTGGCAGACACCCCCGGACTCTTCCTCGCCGGCAGCGGCTTCCGCGCGATCGGCATTCCCGACTGCATCGCCGACGGCCGTGAGATGGCCCGCCGGGCCACGAGTCTCCCCCGCTAAGATCGAGACATGACACGCATCCTCGCCACCGCTCTCCTGTTCGCCGCCGGCCTCGCCGTCACGACGGCGGCCCAGTCGCCGTCAACCGGCACGCTCACACCGGACATGAGCCGCATCCTGACGTCCATCCGCGCGGCGGACAAAGGTCAGCTCGCGGTGTCCGAGGAGGACGGCCGCTTCCTGCGCGTGCTCATCGCGGCGCAGGGCGCCAAGCGCATCCTCGAGATTGGCGGCGCCAGCGGCTACAGCGGCATCTGGCTCGGCCTTGGCGCCCGGGAGACCGGCGGCCACGTGTACTCGATCGAGTACGACCCCATCCGCGCGGCGGAAGGCAAGGCCAACATCCAGAAGGCCGGCCTGTCGCAGACGGTCACCGTGATTCACGGCGACGCGTTCGCGGAGATCCCGAAGCTCGGCGGCACATTCGACTTCGTCTTCCTCGACGCGTGGAAGCCGGACTACAAGCGCTTCTTCGAGATGGTGTTCCCGCGCATGACGCCGGGCGGCGTCTTCACGGCGCACAACGTCATCAACAAGAAGGACGACATGAAGCCGTTCCTCGACACGGTGCAGAACCACAAGGGTGTGTTCACCACCATCGTGGCGCCGTCCGGCGAAGGCATCTCGATCTCCTACAAGCGACGCTGACAGGCACACGCGAGGGCCTCCCCCATGGCCACCATCCATCTCATCGGCGTGCCCCTCGACCTCGGCAGCGGCCGGAGGGGTGTGGACATGGGGCCCTCGGCCGTCCGGATCGCCGGTCTCGGTGAGCAGCTCACCTCTCTCGGCCACGCGGTCGTGGACCGCGGCAACGTCGCCGTGCCGATCCCCGAGCACCTCACGCCGGCCGATCCGACGAAGAAGTTCATCACGCCCATCGCCGAGGCCTGCCGCAACCTGCACGCGCTCGCCTTCGACGCGCTCCGCGCCGGTGGGCTGCCGCTCGTCATCGGCGGCGACCACAGCCTGGCAGCCGGCTCCGTGTCCGCGACGGCCCGCTGGCTCCGGGAGTCACAGGGACAGCCGCTCGGCGTCATCTGGGTGGACGCCCACGGCGACATGAACACACCGCAGTCCACGACGTCCGGGAACGTGCACGGGATGCCGCTGGCTGCCCTGCTTGGATCCGAGCCACACGAGCTCGCCACCGTGGGCGGCGACGCGCCGGCCATCCGGCCCGAGCACACGGTGCTCATCGGCATCCGCAACCTGGACGAGCGCGAAAAGGACCGCATCCGCGCGGCGGGCGTCCACGTGCTGACGATGAAGGACATCGACCGCGAGGGCATGGCCGCTGTGGCCGCGCAGGCCATCGAACTGGCCGGCACGGGCACGGGCGGGATTCACGTCTCGTTCGACCTGGACGTCTGCGACCCCTCGCTCGCGCCGGGTGTCGGCACGCCGGTCAAGGGCGGGCTGAACTACCGCGAGGCGCACCTGATCATGGAAATGGTGGCCGACTCCGGACGCCTGCGTGCGCTGGACCTCGTCGAAATCAACCCGACGCTGGATATCCGGAATACGACGGCGGAGCTGGCGACAGAGCTGGCGTTGTCAGCCCTCGGAAAGAGAATTCTCTAGCACTGGCGAATCGCAGGCGCATCGGCCGGACCGGGAGTTCACAACTCGTGGGCTCACTGGGCGCATAGACGCCTGGCTTGACCCAAAGCAATTCGCCCTCGAGTTGTGAATCTCCCGGCCCGTCCTTGGGAGCTGCGATGAGTTCACTGACTCGACCGTCTGGACGACGGCTTCCGGGCTAGGAACGTGCTGGCGATCCTTGCGGCGCCTTCACGGCCAGGATCGCGGCGATGACGAGCATGCCGGCCAGTGCGCCGAGCGCGATGGCGAAGTTGCCGGTTGCGTCGCGCAGGTAGCCGACGCCGTACGGGCCGACGAAGCCGCCGAGGTTGCCGACCGAGTTGATCCACGCGATGCCGGCGGCCGCGGCACTGCCGCGGAGCCAGGCCGTCGGCAGCGCCCAGAACGGGCCGAGTGAGCCCCAGATCCCGAGGGCGGCAAAGCACACACCGACGATCGCCAGCACGGGTGACGAGACCAGCGC
>JBIKWH010000040.1:0-10343 GCA_044356435.1 Vicinamibacterales bacterium | reverse complement strand
CCGCCAGCGATCGACGGAGAGCAGGGGATGATCCGCGCGCACGTCCCGGTCCGTGAAGCGCCACCAGCCGTCGGTCAGCCCGAAGATCAGATCGATGGCGCGCATCGCGCCGGTCCATTCCTGCAAGACGAGGAGTCCGCCCGGCGCCAGTAGCTCCGCGACGTGGTCGAGGCTCCGGCCGAGATCCGCCGTCGCGTGCAGGATGTTGGCGGCGAGCACGACGTCGCAGCCGCCCGCGGCGAAGCCCTGTGCTCCCGGCGGCGTCTCGATATCGAGGCGCGCCGTGCGCAGAAACGACGACGCCTCAGGAAAGCGCGTGGCGGCCTGGGCGAGAAACACCGGCGAGACGTCCGTGAACGTGTACTCGGGCGCGCGTGGCAGCGGGGCGAGCGGCGGCAGGGCGGCCGCGGTGGTGCCACCGGTGCCCGCGCCAAGTTCGAGCACCCGGAGCAGCGCCGCCGTGCCGGTGCTGCCGGCGTCACGGCTCGCGGCCGCAATCGCCTGGAAGACCCTCCCGACGATGCCGTTCATCGCGCGCGCGGCGGGTGACTCGCCGTAGAGGTGCGCCGCCGTGAAGGCGCCGTCGGCCGGGAAGAGCAACGGGAGCGGATCGGCACTGCCCCGCAGTACATCCGGCAGCGCGCGGCCGCAGCGCTCGAGAATGCGGAACTCCGCCTCGGCTGAGGGATGGCGGGCCACGAGCGCGTCCACCGTGCTGCCCGGGCTGGCGGGCCATGCGGCTGGCACGCGGTGCCACGACGCGCCGTCGTGCGCGAGCGCACCGGCGTCTCCGAGCATGCCGAGCACGCGGGCAAAGAGCGGGTGGCGGGATGTGGCGACGCCCAGCCGCGAGGCCAGCGCGGCGGTCGTCGCGGGCGGTGTGCCGGGCTCGAGGCCGAGCTGCTCCAGCGCCTGCGCCGCGAACGCGAGTGCCCGGCGCTCCAGATCGTCGAGCGCGCTGGCGTACGCCGTCGTCGCCGCGTCGGCGCGCACGCTGGCCAGATGGGGCTCGAGCTGGCGCTCGAGCGCAGGTCCCGTGGGCAGTGCGCCGCGCCCGTCCGCGCCGGTGGCGACTGGCTTCCACGCTATGTCGTACGCCCAGCCGGCGCACGGGTCGTCGCCGCTGACGTCGGCGCGCAACGCCATGCCGGGCGCTGCTGCACCGGATGCCGCTATGCCGGATGCCGCCGTCTCGGACGCCGCTGGGCCAGACGCGCCAGTGGCACGCGTGTGAGTCGCCCACGGGCGGTCGATCCAGAAGCGTTCCCGTTGCCACGGGTAGGCCGGCAGCACGACCCTTCGCCGACCCGGCCGCCGATCCAGCGCGGCCCAGTCGATCCGCACGCCGGCGACATAGAGATCCGCCGCCTGCCTCAGGACGTCGGCCCGCTCACCCGGCGCACCGGTCAGACCGACGTGCAGCAGCGCCTCGGAGCCGTGGGAGCGGAGCCGCGCGATCGCATCGTCGAGTGCTCCGTCGCCCGGGCGCTCGAACCGGGCCTCTGCCTGACGAGTGGCCCCGGCCAGTGCCGCCGTCAGCGAGGGAGCCGGTTGCGCGAGCAGCCGCGCGGCCTGTTCGAGATCCAGAGCGCCCGCGGCGACGGCGGCGGCCCACTCCCCAATCTGCAGACCCGTCGTTCCCCAGGGCGCGACGCCCCAGGCGCGCCACACCGCGGTCAGTCCCGCGGCCAGCCCGAGCTGCGCGACACGCGCGACGGCGGGCTCGTGGAGCCGGTCCCCGCTGGAGCCATAGAGCGCGTCGCGGACATCACCACCGAGCACCGGCGCGGCCGCAGCCGCCACCCGATCCACCGCGTCGCGGAAGGCGGCTTCCCGATCGTAGAGACCCTGTCCGATCCCGGGCTGCGCCGGCTGTGAGCCGAACACGAAGCCGACGCGCGGCCGTTCCGCTGCGCGGCCCGCCGTGACACCCGGCCAGTGCCCGCCCTGCGCGAGCCGGTCGAGACCCTCGACGATCTCCGCGCGTGTGCGCCCGATGACGACCCCGCGCTCGACGCCATCGCTTCGACCCGTGTTGGCCGTGGCGCAGATGTCAGCCAGCCGCTGCTCCGGGTGAGCCGCGACGTGTCGCGCATACCGCCCGGCCAGCTCCGTGAACGCCGCATGGCTGCGCGCCGCGACGCGCAGGGCGTGGACGTCCTCCGCGTCGTCGTCGCCGACGCTCACGGATGCCGGCGCCTCGGCGAGCACGACGTGCGCGTTGGTGCCGCTGAAGCCGAACGCGCTGATGCCGGCCACCCGGGCGCGCTCGCCTGCCGGCCAGGCGCGATTGCCGGTCACGACCGAGATCGGCAGCGCGGCCCAGGGAATCTTCGGCGTCGGCGTCGTGAAGTGCAGATGCGGCGGAATCTCCCCGTGCTGCAGCGCCAGCGCCACCTTGATCAGCCCCCCGATGCCGGCGGCGGCTTCCATGTGACCGAGGTTCGTCTTCACCGAGCCCACGAGCAACGGCGCATCCGCGGAGCGCTCCGCGCACAACGCGGCGCCGATGGCGGTGATCTCAATGGGATCGCCCAGGGGCGTGGCGGTACCGTGCGCCTCGACGTAGTCGACCTCGCGCGGCTCGGTGCGGGCGTGCGCCAGCGCGCGCCGGATCACGTCTTCCTGGGCTGGGCCGTTCGGCACCGTCAGGCCGCTGCTCGGACCGTCCTGATTGACCGCGCTGCCCCGGATCACGGCCACGATCGGATCGCCATCGCGGACGGCGTCCGCTAGCCTGCGCAGCACGATGACGCCGCAGCCTTCGCCGCGCGCCATGCCGTCGGCCGTGGCGTCGAAGGTCCGGCAGCGTCCGCCGGGCGAGAGCACGCGCGCCTTGCTCAGGGCGACGTGCCCCGCCGGCGAGAGGATGAGATGCACGCCGCCGGCGACGGCCTGATCGCACTCGCCGTTCCAGATGGCCGCGCACGCGAGGTGGACGGCGACCAGCGACGAGGAGCACGCGGTGTCCACCGCGACGGCAGGCCCGCGGAAGCCGAGCGTGTAGGCGATGCGGCCGGCCGCGGCGTTCAGCGTGTTGCCGGTGATGTAGTACGCGTCGATACCCGAGAGCCCTTCGGGCGTCGGCGGCACCTGCCCGTACTCGTTGGCGGTGATGCCGATGAACACGCCGGTCTGGCTGCCGGCGAGGCGATCACGCGGCTGCCCGGCGCGATCGAGCGCGTCCCACGTCGTTTCGAGCAGAAGCCGATGCTGCGGATCCATCGCCGCGGCCTCGCGTGGCGAGATGCCGAAAAACGCCGCATCGAAGCCGGCCACATTGCGCAGGAACCCGCCCTGCCGCGTGTACATCGTACCGGGCGCGTCCGGATTGGCGTCGTAGAACGCGTCCACGTCCCAGCGATCCGCGGGAACGTCGCCAATCGCATCGGTCCCGGTGCGCAGCAGCTCCCAGTACGCCTCGGGGTCGGATGCGCCCGGAAACCGGCACGACAGGCCGACGATGGCCAGCGGCTCGCGGGCCAGGCGCGCCTCCAGTTCCCGGATGCGGGCCTGCTGCGCGTCGATGGCGCCGTAGGCGCGCTGCAGGAGCGCGCGGCGGGCAGTGCTATCTACAGCGGCGCTATCTACAGCGGCGCTGTCTGGAGCGGCGGCGTCGCGGGGCTCGCTCATCAGTTGAGACCCTGCAGCTTCGCGAGGAGCTGCGCTTCGAGCGCGTGGTCGCTCAACCGATCGAGCGCCGAGTCGGACGCCGGTACCGAAAGACCCAGACGCGCGGCCATATCGGCCGTGAGCGCCTCGAGCGTGGCGCAGTCGAAGAGGATGGTGGCCGGCAGTGTCATGCCGAACGCCTGTTCGAGCAGCCGACGCAGTTCCATCGAGCTGAGCGAATCGAGGCCGAGGTCGAAGAGGCCCGCCGCCGCGTCGATCGGCCCGGACGTCGCAATCACGCGCCGGAGCAGCGCCCGCAGCTCCTCGAGCAGGACGTCGCGCTGCTGCGCGGGCAGCGCGCGCAGGACGGCCTCGCGGCCGGCCGCCTGCGCGGGAGCGGCCGCTGCCACCGATGCCGTGACAGGCGCGGCGCACACGAGATCGAACGTCGCCCCGAGGCCGCGTGTCGCGTAGGCCTCGCGGAAGCGGTGCCAGTCGATGTCGACCGCGATCGGCTGCGCGCAGGCGCCCTCCAGCACGCGATCGAGCACGGCGACGGCGTCGTGCATGGGGGTGGTGCGGACGCCCATGCGGAGCAGATCCGTGGCCACGTCCTCCGGGACCATGCCGCCACCGCTCAGCGGCCCCCAGTTGATCGTCACGGCGGGCAGGCCGATCGCCCGTCGATGACGCGCGAGGACGTCGAGGACATGGTTGGCGGCGACATACGGACCCTGGCCGCGCGCGCCCCAGACGGACACCATCGACGAGTAGCAGACGAAGAAGCGCAGATCGAGCGACTGCGTCAGCGTGTGCAGTAGCCAGGCGCCCGTGACCTTCGGCTGCAGGATCTCCGCGAGCGTGGAATCAGCCGTCTCCCGCAGGTGTCCGTAGCCGGTGACGCCGGCCGCATGGATCACGCCGCGCAGCGGCAGCGGACAGGCTTGCGCCGCGTCGATCACCGCGCGCATCTCGCCTGCGTTGGTCACGTCCGCGGCGACGACGACCGCCGTGACGCCGCGCGCCTCGAGCCGTGCGAGCGCGGCTCGCGCCGCCGGCGTGGCCGCGCCGTGACGCCCGACCAGATACAGACGCGTGGCGCCAAGATGGGCCAGATGCTCCGCCGTCGCGAGGCCGAGCGCGCCGAGGCCGCCGGTGATGAGATACGCGCCGTCCGCGAGCGACAAGGGCGCGCTCGCGTGAGCCGTGACGGCGCGCACGCGCGGCACGAACCGGACGCCGTCGCGATACACCACCTGACGCTCGGCGCGTGATTCCGTGACTTCGCGCGCGACGAGGTCGGCCGCCTCCGCCCACGCGTGGCCGTCGATGTCGATGACACCGCCCGCAAGCGCCGGCTCTTCGAGCGCGAGCGTGCGGGCCAGACCCCAGATCGGCGCCTGCGCGATGTTGCCGGCTCCGTACACGTCACGCGTCACGAACCAGATCGGGCAGGGTGCTCCCGCGCTCGCGACGTTCTGAATGAGGCGCGTGGCACGCCCGGCCTCACGGAGCGCGACGGCAGCCGGGTCGGCATCTTCCGCGTCCGCCTGCGTCGGCAGCACGAGGATGCCGGGCGGGTTGTCTCCACGGCGGGTGATGGCCTCGCGGAGTGAGCCGGTGACGACGTCACACGCCGCACCGCGCTGCCGGAGGGCGGTGGCGATGGGCCCCGCGGAGTGGTCGTCGCCGAGGATGAGCCACGGCTGGCGCGTCGATCGGGCCACAGGGCCATCCGCGGAGGCGCGCGAGCCGGCCCCCGACACGGCGCGTGTGGCGACGAGCAGCGTCTGGCCCGCCGGACTCGTGCCGGTGGCGTCACCTTCGGCCACGTCGAAGCCGGCGCGGACGAGCAGCGCGCGCCAGTCCGCCGCCGAGACGAGCGGGTGCCGCGGGCGGAGGTCGGCGTCCGCGAAGAGCCACCAGCCGTCGGTGAGCCCGAAGATCAGATCGACCCAGGCACGCGGCGTCGTGCCTTCGAGCAGCACGAGCGAGCCGCCCGGCCGGAGCAGGCGCCTGACGTTGGCCGCCGTCGCGGCCAGCGATCGCGTGGCGTGCAGCACGTTCGACGCGACGACGAGATCGAACGACTCCTCCGGGATCTGCTGATCGCCGGCCTCGCGTTCGATGTCGAACGGCTGGAAGCGGAGGCGCGCGTCGGAGAGGCGCGCCCGCGCCTGCTGCAGGAAGATCGGCGCGACGTCGGTGAACCAGTACTCGGCGTCCGCGGGGAGCAGGCCCAGCAGCTCCTGCGTCGTCGCGCCCGAGCCGGCGCCGATCTCGAGGACACGCAGCGGGCGTCCTCCTCGCTCGGCGCTGAGCAGCGCCGCGACGGTGGTCCGCATCCGCGCGTGCATGACGACCGCGGCGTGCGACTCGGAGTAGAGCGCCGAGGCGGAGCGTGGCGGCGTGGCGGCGGACTCCGCGCGTGGGAAGAGCAGCGTCAGCGGATCGATCGCGTTGCGAAGGACGGCCGCGAGGTGCGATCCGCAGCGTTCGAGCAGCTCGAATTCCGGGGCGGCAAGCGGGTGACGTCGCCGCGCGTCCCGCACGCGCGCCGTCAGCGTCTCGTGGCTTGCGGCCAGCGCGGAATCCGGGACCAGCTCGCACAGCCGCTGGAACAACTTCGCGTGCCGGGACGCGACGCCACGGGGCACAGTGCCGGCCGGGGTGGGCGCGACGACACCGAGTTCGCGCAGCGCGGTGCGCGCGTAGTCCGTGCTCAGGGCTTCGAGCTCCCGCTCGGCGGCGTCATAGGCCGCGGCATCCTGGTCCGTGGCCCCGGTCCGCGGCGCCTCGGCCACCCAGTCCAGTTCGTAGAGCGAGAGACCGGCGGCAGCCACCGGTGCCTCGACGTGTTCCAGGTGCTGGCCCGCGATGCGGATCAGGACCCGGCCCGCGTCGTCGAGCAGCAGCGTGTCCGTCGCGGTCCCGCCGGGCTGACGCTGCATGTAGACCCACCGGGCCTCCCGCGGTGATGCCAGCACCTCGATCGCGCCGATGCGCGTCTGCATGCGGAGTCCGGCCGAGCCGTCGAGGAGCGCGTGCAGCGCGGAGCAGCCGTCGAGGAGCGCCGGATCGATCTCCGAGGCGACGTCCGGCCGGCCGTCGAGGCGAGCCAGTGCTTCGTCGCCGCCATGCCGGATGTCGCTGAGCACCTGGAACCGCGGACCCAGCTCTACACCACGCGCGCGCAGGTCCGCCTGGAGCGCCTGCGGCGTCGTCTGTTCGTGGAGGCGTGCCCGCACGGCATCCAGCGCGACGGGCGCCAACGGCACGACGGACGCCAGGCCGACGCGCCCGGCTGCGTGGTGCACCCACCGCTCCGCGGAATCCGGGACCTCGCTGTAGATCGCGAACGACCACGACCCGGGCGCCAACGGCGTCAGCACGAGACGCACCGCGACGGGCTCGCGTGTCAGCACCAGTGGCCGATGGAACCGGACGTCCGCGATCGAGCGCGCGCCTGCCTGCCCGGCCGCGCGCGCGGCGGCGAGCACCATCTCGATGCACGCGCCGGCCGGCAGCACGGCCTCCCCGAGCACGCGATGCTCGGCGGCGAGAACGAGGCGATCGTCGAACACCGACTCGAACTCGATCTCGGGACGATGCAGCGGCGAGGCGACCCGGCGCTGGAGGAGCGGGTGCAGCGCGGGACCCCCGCGGGGCGCGGCTGTGTCGACCGCCGCATCCGGGGCCTCGATCCAGTAGCGCTGCCGCTGCCAGGGATACGTGGGCAGCGCGACACGCCGGCCACCGCTCACGTCGGCGAGCGCGTGCCAGTCCACCTCGCCACCCGCGACATAGCGGGCGGCCAGACGCTCGAGGCCACGGGCGCGATCCTCATCCGGCGAGAGCATCTTCGCGTGCGCACCCGGCTGCGCCCCGGAAGGCGACCTCCACGCAGCCGTCGATGTCGCGGTGCCGCGGACGACGCGTGGCGGCCGCGTGCCGCCCTCTGCGAGTGCCGCCAGCCCGGCCGCAAGGTCGGCGCGATCCGTCGCCACGAGTGCGGCGCGTTCCGGTCCCTCCGCGCGCCCGGTGTTGGCACTCGCGCAGATGTCCGCGAGCGTCTGCTCGGGATGCGCCGCGAGGTGCGCGGCACAGCGCGCCGCCAGGGCCCGCAATGCCTCGGTGCTCCGTGCGGCCAGACGGAGCAGATGCGGCCCGGCGAGTGCGGCGGGGCCCGGCGCCTCGACCGGTGGCGCTTCCTCCAGCACGATGTGTGCGTTCGTGCCGCTGATCCCGAACGAGCTGACGCCGGCGCGGCGGACGCGTGTGCCCTGCGGCCACGGTTCTGCGGTCGTCGTCACGCGGAACGGCAGCTCCTGCCAGCGGACGGCCGGGTTCAGCGTCTCGACATGCAGGTGCGGCGGAATCTCGGCGTGCTGCAGCGAGAGGACGACCTTGATCAGCCCGGCGATGCCCGCCGCGGCTTCCAGATGGCCGATGTTGGTTTTGACCGAGCCGATGCGCAGGGGCTCGCGCGCGTCGCGCCCGGCAAACACGCCTTCCAGGCCGGCAATCTCGATCGGATCGCCGAGCGAGGTCGCCGTGCCGTGCGCCTCGATGTAGTCGATCGCCTCCGGCTGGAGCTCGGCGTTGGCCAGGGCCTCCGCGATGAGCGTCTGCTGCGCCGGCGCGCTCGGGACCGTGAGGCCGCTGCTCCCGCCGCCGTGGTTCACCGCCGAGCCACGCACGATCGCGAGAACCGTGTCGCCGTCGCGCTGTGCGTCGGAGAGCCGCTTCAGCACCACCATGCCGCAGCCTTCGCCGCGGCCGTAGCCGTTGGCGCCGGCGTCGAAGGTGCGGCACCGGCCATCCGGGGAGAGCGCGTGCGCGCGCGAGAGGAAGATCGTGACTTCGGGCGAGAGGATCAGTTGCACGCCGCCGGCCAGCGCGAGGTCGCACTCGCGGAGCCGCAGGCTCTGACACGCCATGTGCACCGAGACGAGCGAGGCCGAACACGCCGTGTCGAGCGCGACGTTGGGCCCCTGCAGGCCGAGCGTGTACGAGAGGCGCCCGGATGCGAAGCAGAAGCCGTTGCCGGTGCCGTCGTAGGGTCCGATCTGCTCGACATGGCCGGAGAGGAGCCGCCGGCGCGCGTAGTCGTTCTGACCCATCCCGACGAAGACACCAGTCCGCGATCCGCGCAGCGTGTCCGGCGCGATGCCCGCGTGCTCGAGCGCCTCCCACGCGACCTCGAGGAGCAGCCGCTGCTGCGGGTCGAGGCTTTCCGCCTCGCGTGCCGAGATATCGAAGAACGGTGCGTCGAAGCGGTCGATGCCTTCGACAAACGATCCGCGGCGGGTCGAGGTGCGACCGGCGCGATCCGGATCCGGATCGTACAGACGCTCGACGTCCCAGCGATCGGCCGGCCAGTCGCCGGACGCGTCGCGGCCGTCCCGCAGCAGGCGCCAGAACGTCTCGGGCGTCGAGGCGCCGCCGGGAAAACGGCAGCCCGTGCCGATGATGGCAATCGGCTCCCGTCGATCGCGCTCGAGGCGATCCACCCGCGCGCGGAGTTCCCGCAGGGCGAGCGCCGCGCGTTGCAGCGGCGTCAGCGATTCGCGCGTCGTCTCACTCATGGCAGGAGCGACTCAATCTCGCGATCGATCAGCGCCTCGAGCTCTTCGGGCGTCAGGCGGGCGATCTCGTCGGCGGCGGTGGACATGGCGGATCCGGTGCGCGGTGCCTCTGCGCGTCTGCCGCGGCCGGTGGCGGGCGGGACGGGCGCATCGGCCGATCGTTCGAGCAGGAACTGCGCGAGCGCGTCCGGCGTGGGATGGTCGAACGTCACGGTCGCAGGCAGCGGCACACCGAGCGCCGACTCAATCCGCCGCTTCAGTTCCATCGCGAGAAGCGAATCCATCCCCTGATCGAAGAATCCCCGTCGCGGCGCGATCTGCCCAGGCTCGCTGCGCAGCACGCCGGCCGTTTCCTGTAGCACGAAGGCGAGCAGTATCCCGGCGCGTTCGTCCGGGGGAACCCGGCGCAGCGCATCGCGCAGACGGAGGTCGGCCAGCGGTTCCTCGCGGTGCGGCGCGTAGGCACGGACCATCGAGGTACGTGGAAACGCCGCCGCGTAGCGCGCCCAGTCCGCGTGCAGCACGGAGATCTGGCCGCGCACCGGCAACAGACGATCAAAGGCGTCGAGCGCGTCCTCCTCGGAGAGCGGAGCCAGACCGAGCGAGGCGAGACGCCGCTGGTGCCGCGCGTCGACGCGAGCGCCCAGACCGTTCTCCGCCCAGACGCCCCAGTTCACGGACAGGGCGGGGAGGCCGCTCATGCTGCGTGAGATGGCCAGCGCGTCCATGAACGCGTTGGCGGCGGCGTAGTTGGCCTGACCGGCGGATCCGACCAACGAGGCGGCCGAGGAGAAGAGGACGAAGAAGTCGAGGTCGGCGTGCTTCGTCAGCCGGTGAAGATTCCAGGCGCCGGCGACCTTCGGCCGGAACACGCGCGAGAACCGCTCGCGGTCGAGGCTCAGGAGCACGCCGTCGTCCAGCACGCCCGCGGCGTGCACGATGCCGCGCAGCCGGGGTCGCTGGGCGTCGATGGCTTCGATCACGGAGGCCAGATCCTGCTCACGGGCGACATCGGCCTTGAACACACGGACCGTCGCGCCGGCTGCCTCCATGGCGTCGATGGCGGTCCGCGCCACGGCGTTGCCGCCCACGCCACGCCGGGAGAGCAGCGCGATGGATCGGGCCCCGCGTGCCACCAGCCGC
>JBIKWH010000394.1:0-2906 GCA_044356435.1 Vicinamibacterales bacterium | reverse complement strand
CCCGGTGATGAAGGCAGTGGCCCGCTTCGCCGAAGCCGGTGGCCCCGTGATCGGCATCTGCAACGGCTTTCAGGTGCTGCTCGAAGCCGGGCTGCTGCCCGGCGCGATGCTCCGGAATCAGAGCCTGAAGTTCCAGTGCGAGCACGTCCACATCAAGGTCGAGCAGACCGATACGCCGTTCACGCGCAACTGCACACCAGGCCAGGTGCTGCGGATTCCCATCGCGCACGGCGAAGGCAACTGGTACGCCGAGCCGGAGACGGTGGCCGCGATCGAACGCAATCGGCAGGTGATCTTCCGCTACGTGACGGCCTCGGGCGAGCCGACCGCCGCCGGGAATCCGAACGGCTCCGTGGCCAACATCGCTGGCCTCTGCAGCGAGAAGCGCAACATCGTCGGCCTGATGCCGCATCCGGAGCGCGCGTGCGAAACGGCGCTCGGCAGCGCCGACGGCCTCGTGCTCTTTGAGTCGGTGCTGGGCGCCGTGAAGGAAGGGGCCGTGCATGCCCTTTGATAAGGACGTTCTCGAACGCCACGGCGTCACGCCGGAGGAATACGACCGCATCGTCGAGCTGATGGGCCGTGAGCCCTCGCTCACCGAGCTGGGCGTGTTCTCGGTGATGTGGTCCGAGCACTGCAGCTACAAGAGCTCGCGCGTGCACCTGAAGACGCTGCCGACCACGGGCCCCCGCGTGCTGCAGGGCCCCGGCGAGAACGCAGGCGCGGTCGACATCGGCGACGGCATGGCCGCCGTGTTCAAGATCGAGTCGCACAACCACCCGTCGTTCATCGAGCCCTACCAGGGCGCGGCGACGGGCGTGGGCGGCATCATCCGCGACATCTTCACGATGAACGCGCGCCCGGTGGCGCTGCTCAACTCGCTGCGCTTCGGATCGCTCGATGAGCCGCTGGTGCGCAGGAACGTCGAAGGCGTCGTGGCGGGCATTGCCGGCTACGGCAACAGCATCGGCATTCCGACCGTCGGCGGCGAGATCGACTTCGACGAGAGCTACACGGGCAACCCGCTCGTGAACGTGTTCTGTCTTGGCCTGGCGAAAGCCGACGAGCTCGTGCTGGCGTCCGCGTCGGGCGAAGGGAACCCCGTCTACTACGTCGGCGCCAAGACCGGCCGCGACGGCATCCACGGCGCCACGATGGCCTCGGCCGAGTTCGACGAGAAGACGGAAGAGAAGCGCCCGGCCGTGCAGGTCGGCGATCCCTTCATGGAGAAGCTCCTCCTCGAAGCGTGTCTCGAGGTGATGAAGACGGACGCGCTCGTGGGCATCCAGGACATGGGCGCCGCGGGCCTGACCTGCTCGACCTGCGAGATGGGTGCGCGCGGGGGAGTCGGCATCGAGATCGACACGGCGCTCGTGCCGCAGCGTGAAACGGGGATGACGCCCTACGAGATCCTGCTCTCCGAATCGCAGGAGCGCATGCTGCTCTGCGTGAAGAAGGGCCGCGAGGCAGAGGTCGAGGCGATCTTCGCGAAGTGGGATCTGCACGCCGCACACATCGGCCAGGTGACCACGGGCAACAACATGCGCGTGCGGCACCACGGCGAGCTCGTCGTCGACATTCCGAACACGGCGCTCACCGATAACGCGCCCGTCTATCGGCGGCCGATGGTGAAGCCGGAGTGGCTCGCCGAGGCGCAGACCCTTTCCTTCGCGGGTCTGAAGCCGGCCGCGGCGAACGACGCGCTCACGCGCCTGCTCGCGTCCCCGGGCATCGCCAGCAAGCAGTGGGTCTACACGCAGTACGACCACATGGTGCGCACCAACACCATCGTGATGCCGGGCATGGGCGCGGGCACGATCCGCGTGAAGGGCGGCGACACGGCCCTCGCGCTCTCCGTCGACTGCAACTCGCGGTTCGTCTACCTGGATCCGGCAGCGGGCGCGGCGCTGGCTGTGGCCGAGGCGTCGAGGAACGTCGCCTGCGTGGGCGGCGAGGCAATCGGCGCCACCAACTGCCTCAACTTCGCCAGCCCGCAGCGGCCCGAGATCATGTGGCAGTTCGGCGAGGCCGTGAAGGGCATGGGCGCGGCGTGCCGGGCGCTCGACATTCCGATCACCGGCGGCAACTGCAGCCTCTACAACGAGACGGACGGCAAGGGCATTCTGCCGACGCCGACCATCGGCATCGTCGGCCTGGTCGCGCACGCGGACCGCGTGGTCACGCGGGCGTTCAAGGCCGCGGGCGACGTCGTCGTGCTGCTCGGCACGAGCCTGGGCGAGCTGGGCGGCAGCGCGTATCTGAAGGTGCAGCACGGCCTGATTCGCGGCGTGCCGCCGGCGCTGGACCTGGCGCGTGAGCGTGCGCTGCAGGCGTTGCTGATTACGCTCGCGATGGAGCGGATCGGCCGGTCCGCGCACGACTGCGCGGAAGGCGGCGTGGCCGTGACGCTCGCCGAATCGTGCTTCGACTCCGGGATCGGCGTGGACGTCGACCTGCCCGCGGCCCCGGAACCGGCGGCCGGGTGGACGGCCATTGCCACACTCTTCGGCGAGTCGGCCTCCCGCGCGGTGGTCTCCGTTGCGCCGGAGCACCTGGGCAAGCTCGAGAAGGCCGCACAGGCGGCTGGCGTCCCCATGACCACACTGGGCAAGACCGGCGGCGATCGCATTCGTCTTCGCGTGGCGGGGCAGGCGGCGGTCGACGTGGCGCTGGCCGACGCCGAACACGCGTGGGCCACGGCCATCGGCGATCGCTTCCGTCGCTCGCACTGACTGTTCGAATGACCGTACACTGCAACGAGCCACACGAGGGAGAGGGACATGTTCGATAAGTTCCGCGAGGAGTGCGGCGTGTTCGGCATCTTCGGCCACGCCGAAGCGGCCAACATGTCGTACCTCGGCCTCTACGCGCTCCAGCACCGAGGCCAGGAAAGCGCCGGCATCGCG
>JBIKWH010000393.1:0-2909 GCA_044356435.1 Vicinamibacterales bacterium | reverse complement strand
CAGGTGCTCCAGCAACACGATGACGGTGGACGACAGGTCGGCCGTGAGGAGCTTCCGGAACGGGGCGTCGAGCGCCCAGAGCATGGCGGACACCGTGACGAGCAGGGGTCCCAGGCGGTCCTGGTGTCTCGGGGGTGCGTCAGCGTGATGCGGCACGGGTCAGTATCTGTCGGGCTGGCGCGGACGGGCCTCCCGCTTTGGGGGTATGCATCTGTCGCGCGGTCGGCCTAGGATGCCGGAGTTCATGTCCTTGCTCCGCATATTCGCGGCGGGCGCCAGCGCGATGGCCTGCTGGGCGTTGCTCGAGGCCGCACAGGCGTCGGCCCCCGTCGCCGTGGCTGTGGTGCCGCCGTTCGCCGGCACGCCGGAGGATCCGGGCATTCGCTACTCCTCCGGTCCGCTGTCGAACGACATCGACCGCCTCAACCAGCAGCTCACCGCCGGGCGCACCCGGCTCGGGTTCGACGGACGGAGCGGCTATCTCAAGTCCGTGCTCGCGGCGCTGAAGGTGCCGGTGGACTCCCAGCTGCTGGTCTATTCGCGGGCGAGCTTTCAGGGGCGGCACGTCACCGAGAAGAGTCCCCGCGCGATCTTCTACAACGATACGACGCAGGTGGCGTGGGTGCGGGACGCCGACATGCTTGAGCTGGCCACGCAGGACCCCGAGCGCGGCACCTTGTACTACACGTTGCGGCAAACGCCAGGTGAGCAGCCGCGCTTCGAGCGCGCCTCGGTGTGTCTGGGCTGCCATCGCACGCGGGGTACCCACGAGATCCCCGGGCTCGTGCTTTTCAGCGCCCTGCGGCTCGATACCGGTGGCTTCGGACCCGCCGGGTACATGACCCCGTCAACCCCGTTCGACGAGCGATTCGGCGGCTGGTTCGTGACGGGCTCCTCCGTCCCGAAGGGACACCGCGGGAACGACGCGGCCGCGCTGGCCGGGCATCCGCTCCCGATCGCGTCGGTGGACGGACTCTTCGATCGCGACGGCTATCCGGGCGCCACGAGCGACGTCGTGGCGCTCCTGGTCTTCACCCACCAGGCCCATGTGGTGAATCTGCTGGTGCGGGCGAACTGGGCGGCCCGTGTGACCCAGCCGAAGGCGCCCGAGGATCAGCGCGGCCTGGCCCGTGCGCTCGCCGACGCGCTGCTCTTCCTCGACGAGACCCCGCTGCCTCAGCACATCGCGGGTTCGTCCGGATTCGCGGAGCGGTTCTCCTCGACCGGGCCCAGGGACCGACAGGGGCGGACCCTGCGGCAGCTCGACCTCAAGACACGGCTGATGCGCTATCCGTGCAGCTACCTGATCCACTCACCGATGTTCGAGGCGCTGCCTGCAGCCATGCGGAGCCTGGTCTACGAACGCATGTGGCAGGTGCTCTCCGGGGCGGACACGGACCCGCGTCGCCCGCAACTGGCGCGCGCGGACCGTCAGGCGGTCGTGGAGATTCTTCGCGATACCCGGTCCGACTGGCCCGCCACCTACACACGCCTGACGCGGTAGCGGGCCCCCGAGGCTGCGCCTACAGCGGGAAGAGCTCGATCCGTCGGAAGTAGATCTCGCCGGACTCGGACTGGAGTCCGATGCGACCCTTCGTCAGGTTGAGATTCGTGGCCTTGTTGACCGTCCGGCCATTCACGTTGCACGTGAGCGTGTCGCCCCGGGCGATCACTTCCATCGTGTTCCACTCGGTGTGGGGCTTCTCGGCGTCAGACGGGTTGAAGAATCCCTTTTCGTTCTTCCAGTTCGGGTCCTTGCCGTAGTGGTTGATGATGTCGAACCGCTTGTTGCCCACGCCGGCCTCGCGCACCACTGCCGGCGCGCCGGGTACGTGGTTGAACGCGCGACCCTTTTCCTCGCCCTCGAAGGTCGCCTTGATCGGGTCGTCGCCGGCCAGCAGCACCATGTCGCCGACGGAGCCCTGATAGATCTGGCACTGAATTGAACGCGGCCACATGCCCACCACCGCGGCATCCTTCTCGCCGCAGTGAACCATCACGCCGCAGTCCATCGCGTCCTTCTCGCGCGGGGGCCACATGCGCTCGCCCCACTTGTACTCGAGCACGAGGCGATAGTTGGTGTGCTCCTTCTCGGTGATGAGCGCGCCGACCTGTTCGCCGGAGATGTGGAGCATCCCGTTCTCGACGGAGAACACCTTCTTCGGATCGTTGTTGCGGCCCTGCCCGAGGATGTAGAGGTACCAACCCGTCAGATCCTTGCCGTTGAGCAGCTTGATGCCTGCGCCCCCGGCCTGCGCAAACACATCGAGGCCGACCGTGGAAGCCGCCGTCACGCCCGCGGCGCCGAGTCCTGCCATGAAGTCGCGACGCGACACGCTCACGCCAGTCGTTGTCAGTGTCTTCCCCGGGTGATCCTGTTTCGCCATCGCGGTTCTCCTCCAGTGTCGGCGCGCCTGCGCGCGACGGGGCACCGATAGTACGTCCAGGGAGCGGACGGGCTCATGCCCCCGTGGGGGGATGCCTGCCCCTGTGTGTCCGGTCGACCCGGTGTCGCGCACCCGGGGCTCTCCCCCGAAGAGATGATGCGGCCCGCGGTGCTTGTAGAGGAACATCCCCGGTCCGAGGAGTGTGAAGCATGAGTATTCGCCGCATGTGTGCCCGGGCCGACGTGCTCGGGGCCCTGGTCGTCGGTGTCATTGTCGGGTTCCTGATGCAGGGGACGGCCCTCACCGGCCAGAGCCGGCGCGGCGAGATGCCGGCGGCATCGGCTCTCCGGCTGCTGGTTGACAAGGACCAGATCCGGGACCAGATCTACAACTACTGTCGAGGCCTCGACCGGATGGACAAGCCCCTGGCCCTGTCGGTCTGGCACCCCGACGCGACGGTGGAGATGCCCGGGTTCAAGGGATCCGGGCCGGAGTGGATTGAGTCGGCGTGGCGGGCGCACG
>JBIKWH010000392.1:0-2911 GCA_044356435.1 Vicinamibacterales bacterium | reverse complement strand
GTTGACGGGCTGGCAATGACGATCTCGGTACTGGCATCGACGCTCACCACGGTCATCGCGCGGTTCTCCCGTTCCTACCTCCACAAGGAGCCGGGGTTCACACGTTTCTTCGCCGTGCTCGGCATGTTCGCCACCGGCACGCAGCTCATCGGGCTGGCCGGCGCGCTGGAACTGTTCTTCGCGGGCTGGGAGCTCATCGGCATTGCCTCCGCGCTCTTCATCGGGTTCTTCCACGAGCGCGACGAGCCGGTCCGTTCCTCGATCCGCGCCTTTGCCACCTACCGCCTCGCGGACACGGGTCTGCTCATCGCGACCGTGGTCACCTTCGAACTGCTCGGATCGGCCCGCTTCTCGGCCCTGGACCGCGCGGCGGCTCTCTCCCCGGCGGGCAGCACCCTCATCGCGCTCTGCTTCCTGGTGGCCGCGCTCGGCAAGTCGGCGCAACTGCCGTTTTCCGAGTGGCTGCCCAGGGCCATGGAAGGCCCCACGCCGTCGAGCGCCCTCTTCTACGGCGCCGTCTCGATTCACGCGGGGCTGTTCCTCCTCCTTCGCGTCTGGCCGGTGATGGCGGTGTCGCCGGCCGCGCGGGTGGCCGGTGTCGCCGTCGGGCTGGCGACCGCGGTCTACGCGGCGACAGTCGCGCGCACGCACACCGACGTGAAGGGCGCGCTCGCCCACGCCACGCTCGCGCAGGTCGGCCTCATCCTGGCGGAGATCTGCCTCGGCTGGACGCAACTGGCCCTGGCGCACCTCGTGTGCCACGCCCTGCTCCGGCTGGGGCAGTACCTCAAGGCGCCGAACATGATCCACGACAGCCACCGCATCGGCCATGGCCACCAGGCACAGCCGCTGCTCGCCCGACTCGCCCCGCGATTGGCCGGCGTGCTGTACGCGCAGTCCCTCCACAGGCTCAGGCTCGATGACCGCCTGGCGCAGATGATGACCCCGGTGCTCGGGCTGGCGCGCTGGCTGGACGGCGCGGACCGCGGATGGCGGCGCCTCCTGTCTGCGGAACGGAGGTCCTCGTGATGGACGCCGCCTCGGCACCCTGGGAGGTGCTGGCCGTCTGTCTCCTGCTGCTGCTGGCCTCCGCCGTGACCAGCCAGCGGGCGGCGCGGCTGCCGTGGCTGGCCGCGATCGCACTAACCGTCGGTGTCACGCTGTTTGCCGCCGACGGCCGCGTCGCCTACGCGGTGATCGGCGTGACCGCGCTGCTCCACGCGGTCACAGCGGCACGCTTCACGCGCACCGGTAGTCTTGCCATGGGGGTGTCGGCGGGTCTGGCCGGCGCGACCGCGGTGACGCTCGCCACAGGACACACCACCGCCGCCTTCGCGCTGTCGTGCGTGCTCCTGGCGGTACGGGCGGGGGTGCTGCCCTTCCACGTCGGTATCGCCAGCCTCTGCGAACGCGCGCCTGTCGTGCAGACCCAGCAACTGGCCACCACGCTCGCCCTGGTCTTTGTCCACCTGCGGTTTGTGGCGCATCAAGCCGAAGCGGTCGCCCTCGCCCAGCCGCTCGTCCGGTACGGTGCGGCCGCGGCCTTCGCCGCCGCCCTGCTGGCCCTGGTGCAGAAGGACCTTCGCGGCCTGTACCGCGCCTCCACGGCCCTGCATGCGGGGCTCCTCCTCGCCGCGGTCGGCGCAGCCAGTCTCCACAACTTCGCCGCGGCGCTCCTGGTCGCCGTCGCGATGGCGCTCGCGCTCGGCGGCCTCGGGATCACCATCACGTCGCTCGAGGAACGCGTGGGGCCGGTGGACTTTAACCACCACGGCGGGCGCATTCACGCCATGCCCACGCTGGCTGCGTGCTTCGGCCTGTTCGCGGCGGCCGGCGTCGGCATGCCCGGCACCGCCGGATTCGTCGCGGACGACCTCCTGCTGCACACGCTGTGGATGCAGAGTCCGGCCGCGACGGTCAGCGCCATCGTGTCAGCCGCTCTCCTGGCCGTGGCGTCGCTGACCGCCTACTCGAAGATCTTTCTGGGGCGGCGCACCGTTCGCCTGCTGGCGCCGGACCTCTCGTTGCGGGAGCGCGCCGTCGCCGTGGCCCTGCTCGCGGCACTGGTGTTGCTCGGCGTGGCGCCCGGCACCCTGCTGCACCCGGCGGACGAGTTCCTCGACGAGCCGGTCGGCGTCGCGGCGCCCGAGACCGGGAACCCGATCAGCGCGTCAGATTCACCGTGACCAGGCCGACGTGCGAGTCCACGCGGACTCCGGGCGCCGGCCGCAACGCGAACCACAGGTAGCCGCCCTCCACGGTGAGGTGCGGCGAGAGTCTCCGGCTCACGCCGCCGAAGAGCCGGTTCTGGTCGAAGCCCTTCACCGGCCCGGCGCCGGTCGCGTTCCACGCCACCATGCCTTCATCCCAGAGGACGGCGGACCAGCGCGGCCGGCCCAGGGGACGGACGGCACGAAGCATGAGCCGCGTCCGATGCGACGCGCCGTCCCATCCGTCCTGCCACCGCTGCTCCTGACGCCAGCGCACCGACAGGGTCCAGGTCCCCGCCTTCGGCAGCGACGCCGACACTTGCTGCCACAGCCGCTGCTCGTGCTTCACACCCGGACCCGGCGGCTTGGCGATCCAGCCGTGGCCCGCCCAGATCGAGACCGAGGGCGACACCTGCCGGCCCGCGGCCGTCCGGACGAGCATCTGAAACGGCGCCGTTACGTCTTCAAACCAGCGGGGCTGCACCTCGACGTGCGCCCGCCAGGGACCCGACGCGCCGACAGCAACGGCCTGCACCCACAAGTGGCGGTCACCGTCGGTCTGCGCGCTCGCCACGCTGGCCATGCCCGCCAGGGCGATCGCCAGGGCGAGCCGTGGGATCCGCCATTTACATTTCGACATATTTGTCACAGATAACAACGCATCGGCCATGAATGGCCGTCTCTTACCGGTTCCAGGCGAA
>JBIKWH010000390.1:0-2921 GCA_044356435.1 Vicinamibacterales bacterium | reverse complement strand
AACGGCGAGTCCTCGACCGAGTGCAGATACCCCACCGGCGTGCAGTTCACGAGGACGTCCCACGATCCCGGGGCGGGCGGCCAGCTCCCGACCCGCGCGCCGAGACCCCGCGCCACCGCCTCCGCCTGCTCCGGACGCCGGGCGTGCACGGAGACCGATGCGCCGGCACCTGCCGCACCAGCCACGACCGCCCGAGCCGCACCACCCGCGCCGAGGACCGCCACCCGCGCACCGGTGAGCCCCCAGCCGTCCCTCGCCGCGCGACGAGCCAACGGTGTCAGAAACCCCACAACGTCCGTGTTCGTGGCCGCCCAGCCGGTAGCCGACCGGCGCACCGTATTGACCGCTCCGAGGTCCACCGCGTCCCGGTCCAGGTCGGTTGCCCGCGCCCGGGCCTCCTGCTTGAACGGAATCGTGACGCTTGCGCCCGCCAGCGGCAGCGCCTCGGCAAACTGGAAGGCGTCGTCCGCGTCAGCGGCCTCGATCGGGATGTAGACGGCATCGATCCCGGCCGCCCGAAACGCCGCGTTGTGCATGCCCGGCGACAGCGAGTGCATGATGGGCCGCCCCATCACGCCGTAGATCGCCGTGGAGGCCGTGACCTCCGCGAACCGGAACCGGCCGAGCATGTCCGCAACCGGCATCTGCCCCGGCGCCACCGATTGGCCGGCGTAGGTCCACCGCGAGCCGAACCGGGTGGCCAGGAGCCGGGTCGCCACGCCTGCCGCGCCCATCCCGATGGCCACCGTGGCGCCGTCACGCGTCAGCGGAAGGAGCGCCAGCGTGTCGCTCACCCGCGAGACCGCGACCGCCACCTTCACGACTTCCGCCCCCGTCGCCCGCATGGCCCGATGGCGCTCCGCGAGATCCGCGGGCACCCGCGCGAAGTCGTGGTGCGAGACGACGATCCGGCGGCCGCCGTCGGCGCGGATCAGGTCGTTCCAGCCGGCCTTCCACTCCACGTCCACGTACTCCGCCCCGAGCGACAGCGCCTGTTCCAGAACCCGGCGGCGCGCCTCCTCGGCGCCATCGAACCGGCCGCCCTCCCATGCCGCGCGGCACGTCACGACCACCGGTGTCTTCCGGCCGGCCAGGGCTCCCGCGACGTCGAGGTCCCGCACACCGTCCAGCCGCAGTTCCACCATGTCGGCTCCTGCCGAGGCGTCTCGGGCGGCTCGCAGCTCGGCGAGCGTCGACCCGGTCACGGTGTCACACAGCAATGCACGTGGCATATAAACAAAAACGCCCCTCCAACCGGTGGCTGGAGAGGCGCTCGGATCTCGTGATGGTTATCGACTGGAAATCAGACGACGAACCCGCCTCTCATGCCGCGCACCAATACCGCCACCAGGAGCTGGTGAAGGCAGGGCGCACCGCAAAAGAAAACGTGTGGTTCATCGCGTGACTGGCAAGACGTTACCCCACGCTCCGGCGGGGCGTCAAGGCAGCGACCGTGCTGCAGACCTTGCAGTCTGCCCGGATTCTCCCTATAACGGACGGGCGATGCTACGACTCCGGGGCCTGGCCCTGCTCTGTGCGCTCGGCCTGTTCTGGGGCGTGTCGCTGCCCGCGGCGTCGCGCGTCTTCCCCGTGGACGACATCAAGCCCGGCATGACGGCTGAAGGCCGCACCGTCTTCGCCGGCGAACGCCTCGAACCCTTCACGGTCCACATCCTCGGCGTCCTCCGGAACATCATGGGCCCGCAGCGGACGCTGATCCTCGCGCGGCTCGAGGGCGGACCGCTTGCCAACACCGGCGTCATTGCCGGCATGAGCGGCAGCCCGGTCTACATCGACGGCCGGCTCGTCGGCGCGGTTGCCTATTCCCTGGGTGCATTCACCAAGGAGCCCATTGCCGGCATCACGCCCATCGGCGAAATGATCGCCGACGCCGCCTTCGACGCCCCGCGACGGCGCGCCGTGGCCGTGCGCCTGCCGCGGGGCGCGGGCACGGACGATCCCGTGGCCGATGCCCGGGAGGCCTTCGCCGCGCTGGCACCGTTTGTCCGGTCGCCCGCGGACGCCCAGGCGCTCGGCGGCACGCTGCCGGGTCTGACCGCCACGGGCGCCATGCTCCGTCCCATCGCCACGCCACTCGGCCTGGCCGGCTTCTCCGCCTCGACCGTCGCGCCGCTGGAGATGCTCTTCCAGCAGTCCGGCTTCCTGCCCTCGATGGCCGGCGCCGGCGCGGATCCCGGCACGCGTGCGCCGGCACCGCTCCGCCCCGGTGATCCGGTCGGCATCACGATGGTCAGCGGCGACCTCGAGATCGGTGCCACCGGCACGGTCACCGAGATTGACGGCGACCGCGTCTATGCGTTCGGACACCCGTTCTACAACCTCGGTCCGACCGCCTTCCCGATGACACGCGCCTACGTGCACGCGATCCTGCCGAGCCTGCAGTCGTCCTTGAAGATCGCGAGCACGGGCGCCGTGATCGGCACCGTGTCGCAGGACCGCGCGACCACTATTGCCGGCCGGCTGGGCGCAGGGCCCGCGCAGATCCCCGTCTCCCTCGCGTTGACGATGGCGGGTGCCACGCGCACCTTCCGGATGCAGGTCGCGCAGGATCAGCTCTTCACGCCGCTGATGACGTATCTCTCCGTCGTCGAGACGCTGACGTCCTACCAGCGACAGATGGGGACGTCGACGTACGCCGTTACCGGCCGCCTGGCGCTCAAGGACCGCGGCGAGATCGCGATCGACGACGTGTTCACCGGCGACCAGGCACCGATGGGCGCGGGCAACGCCGTGATGGGGCCGCTCAATACGCTGCTGCGGAACGTGCACGAGGACGTGACGATCGCGGGCGTCACGCTGAACGTGACGGCCAGCGAAGACACGCGCACGGCCGTGCTCGACCGCGTGAGTATCGGCGCGTCGAGCGTCAAGCCGGGCCAGACCGTGCCGGTCACGATTCA
>JBIKWH010000388.1:0-2931 GCA_044356435.1 Vicinamibacterales bacterium | reverse complement strand
AGCGGCTCGTGCGCCTGACGTGCAGTCACTGCCGGCGTGTCGCGAAGGTGGCGCCGGAGCTGCTGATCGAGTCGGGCATGGATCCCGCGCTCGCCGAGACGCACACGTTCTACGAGGGTGCGGGCTGCATTGACTGTGGCGGGACCGGCTTCAAAGGCCGCACGGCCATCTGCGAGCTCCTGAATCTCTCCGATCCCATCCGTGAGATGATCCTGGCGCGCCGGCCGAACTCCGAGATCAAGCGCGCCGCGCACGAGGAGGGCATGCGGTTCCTCCGCGAGTCGGCGATCGAGAAGGTCATGCTTGGCATGACCACGCTGCGCGAGATCAACAAGGTGACCTTCGTCGAGTGAGCCCGCAATGAGCCCTGACTGGTTCGCTCCCCCCTCTCCCGACGCCACGATCGAAATCACCGCGACACGCGTGTCGGGGCTGGTGCTTGACGTGCGCGGCGGTCGTCCGGCCGTGACGGCCGTGGCCGCGGAAGCCCTCCGGCCGGATGTGGTGACACCAGGCTTCGTGACGCTGAACGTCCACGATGCCGGCGCGCTGGCGGATACCGTGAAGCTCGTGGCAGGGCGCCTGGGCGGCCGGGTCAGGCGCGTGGCGGTGGTGCTGCCCGACGCGGTGGCCCGCGTGTCGCTGGTGCGCCTTGAGCAGGTACCCTCGCGCCGGGAAGACCTCGCGCGGCTTATCCAGTGGCAGGTGAAGAAGGGTGTGCCGTTCCCGGCCGATGAAGCGCGTGTGAGCTTTGTGCCTGCGTCGACAGGCACCGCCGGATTCGAGTTCCTGGCAACGGTCGTCCGGGCCGGTGTGGTCGCCGAGTACGAACGGGCGTGCGCCCAGGCGGGTCTGCAGGCGGGAATCGTGGACACCGCGTCGACCTCGGCGATCAATCTGCGGCTGGCGGGTGCGCCACCCTCGGGTGACTGGCTCCTCGTGCATGTCAGGGAGGACGCCTGCGCCGTGGCCGTCCTGCGGGACGACCGCGTGCTGTTCTTCCGGTCGCGGTCGGAAGACGATCGCCTCGGTGTAGGCGACTTCGTCCATCAGGCCGTGATGTATTACCAGGACCGTCTGGAGGGGAAGGGCTTCCGGGCCGCGTATCTGGCCGGCGGGAGCGCGGCCGAACTGGCCACCGATACCATCCGGCACGAAGTGGAGGAGCGGCTCGGCGCGCCGGCCTCGTGGCTGGAACCGGATGCATTCGCCACCCTGCCGTCGGGTGCGTCGTCGGCCGGTGCGACGCGGGATGTGCTGACGCCGCTGCTGGGCATGGCGCTGCGCGCGCTGGACCGGGTGGTCGCCTGATGTTGAAGACCAATCTGGCGACGCGCCCGTTTCAGGACGACCGCGTCCTGCGGGCGGTGGCGCTCGTCCTGGCCGTCGCGTTGCTCGTCTTCACCGCCTACAACGCCGTGTCCGTCGTTCGACTGTCCCTGAGCCAGTCCCGGCTCGGCGCGCATGCCGCGTCCGCCGAGCGCGAGGCGGGCCGGCTGCGGAGTGAGGCGGCGGGCGTGCGGACACGGATCGACCCGAAGGAAGTGGCCAGCGTGGCTGGCGCGGCGCGCGAAGCGAATGCGCTCATCGACCAGCGGACGTTCTCATGGACGGGACTCTTTGCCGAGCTCGAGGAGACGCTGCCGCCGAACGTGCGCGTCCGGGCCGTGCAGCCGCGCATCGAGAAGGGCGAGTTTCGCGTCGTCATCTCGGCCGTCGCCAAGCGGGTTGAAGACCTGGAGACGTTCATCGAGAACCTCGAACGCACGGGCGCCTTCGCCGCGGTCAGCCCGCTTGAGGAGACCAGTGGTGACGAGGGCACGATTGACGCGGTGCTCGAAGGGGCGTACACGCCCAGGGCCGTGAGGGCCGGCCGATGAACCTGTGGCAGCGCGCGTTTGGTGAGTATCGCCGCGTGACCATCGGGTTGGGCGTGGTCGCCCTGCTGAACGTCGCGGTCTACATGCTCGCCGTGCGGCCATTGGCCTTCCGCGTGGCCACGATCGAGGACCGCGACCGGCAGGCCGAACAGGCGCTCGTTGCCGCCCGGGCCGAGGCGCAGGCAGTCAGCGGCGCGCTGACGGGCAAGGAGCGCGCGGTCAAGGAACTCGCCACCTTCTACAAGACGGTCCTGCCGGCGAATCTTGCCGGCGCACGCCGGGTCACGCACCTTCGGCTCGCGCAGCTCGCCCGCGAGTCCGGGCTGGCGTTCGAACGGTTCAGCTTTGATCCGGAGCCTGTGAAGGACAGCGACCTGACGCGGGTGAAGGGCGAGATGGTGCTGACCGGGACGTACGGCGCAGTGCGTCGGTTCGTCCACCAGGTTGAGACGTCAAAGGACTTCGTCGTGCTGGACGACCTCAGCCTCGCGGAAGGCACGGGCGCTGGCACGGAGCTCGTCATCACGCTGAAGCTCTCGACGTACTTCCGGACCACCGCGTCATGACGCGGCAGCGCCGGCTGATGCTGATCGCGCTCCTGGTGTTGGCCGTCGGGCTGGCGGCAGTCGCGGCAGACCGGTTCCTGCTGGCGCCGGAGGCGCAGACGCCTGCGGGCACGCCGGCGGCCCGTACGCCGGCAGGCACCGTGCCGGCCATTGCCGTGGCGGACGTCCAGCTCAGCCGGCTCAATCAGACGCCGCCGGAGCTGACCGAGGACCGCCGCGACCCCTTTCGCTACAGAACGGAGGCCCCGGCGCCGAAAGTAGTGGTGGCGCGTGCTCCGGTCATGCTTGGCCCGCCGGTGCCGCTGCCCCCGCCGCCGCCCCCGCCGGTACCGCCGCCCCCGCCGATTCCCCTGAAGTTCATGGGGCTGGTGGAGATGGTGGAGCGGGGAGGCAAGGTCGCGGTGCTGAGCGACTCCCGCGGTGGAGTCTTCTATGGAAGGGAAGGCGATATCATCGATGGACGGTATCGGCTTCTCCGTGTTGCG
>JBIKWH010000389.1:0-2931 GCA_044356435.1 Vicinamibacterales bacterium | reverse complement strand
CGAGGCCATGAAGCGCGCCGTGTCTGCGCTCGCGCCGCAACCGGACCTTCTCCTGGTCGACGCGTTCACCATTCCCGATCTGTCCGTGCCGCAGCGGCCGGTCCCGCAGGGTGACCGGCGCTGCGCGGCGATCGCGGCCGCCTCCATCATGGCGAAGGTGACGCGCGACCGCCTGATGCAGGCCTCGCACGAGGACGATCCGCGCTACGGCTACGACCGCCACAAGGGGTACGCCACGGCGCTCCACCTGAAGGCACTCCGCAGGCACGGGTACTCGCCGCTGCACCGGCGCTCGGTCCAGCCGGCGGCGATGGCGGGGAGGCGCGCACGATGAACGGCGGATCCCGGGCGCGGGCATTGCGGCGTGCCGATGCGCTCGCCAGGACCGGCCGGGCAGAGGACGCGCGGGACGTGCTGCTGTCCTTCGTCACGGCCTCCCCGTCGGACTGGAGCGTCGTCCAGGCGGCTGCCGAGCTGTGCGCGCGGACGCGCCGCACGGCGGACGCCATCCGGCTATATCTGGGCATGGCCCGGCACTTTGCGCGTCAGGGCGCGCCGGCGCGCGCGGCGCAGCTCTACGACGAGGTGCTGCGTCTGGATCCACACGATCGCGCGGCGGCATTCCGCATGGCGGAGTTGGCGGCCGCGGGCGGAGACGACGCCCGGGCGCGGGCGCTGCTGGCCGGCGCCCCCTCCGTGAGCGACGCGGCGTCAGCGGAGGCGCCGCCGGCGCTGCGGCTCGCGGCCCGGCCTGGCGACGTGCTGGCGGGCCTCGCGGCGGGCCGGTTCGATGACGCCCGACAGGCGCTGGTGCGGCTGGTGGCGAAGGTGCGTGGCGTCGATCCGGAGGTGACCGAGGCGTGGCTGGAGGCCGCTGGTCGAGAGCCCGAGCGACTGTCACCCCTTGCCGCGGCTCTGGCGGATGTCTGCCTCGTCGCGGGCGACCCGGATGCGGCCGTCCGTACGCTGCGCGAGTTCCTGGCGCGGGTACCAGGCGACCCGGAGGTCCTGCGGCACCTGGTCGGCATCGCCGCGGAGTCGGGCGCTGGCGCGGTGGCGATTGAGGCACAGGCGGCGCTCGTCGATGCGCTGGCTCGCCTCGGCAGATTCCCGGACGCCCTGCCTGTGGCCGAGGACCTGGTGGCCCGGCTGCCGGATTCCTCGAATCGTGAGCGGTTGTCGCAGGTGACGGCCGCACTCGCGGCGCAGGCCGGTGTCACGGTGAACGGCCCGGCGGGGGACAGGGTGTCTGAAGCCGGTGGGCCGGATCGCACGCCCGATGGTGCCGCGGGCGACAGCCGTACGTGTGACCTCAGCGACGCGCTGGACGCGCTCGGTGCGCCATGACGATGGTCCGGCGGGTGCTCCTCATTGTGCTGTTGCTGGAGGTCGGCCTGCTGCTGACGGTTGTGCCCTGGTCGACCTACTGGGACCGGAACTACTTCACGCAGTCTCTCCCGTGGCTGCGGCGCGCCCTCGCCAGCAACTACGTGCGCGGAGCCGTGTCGGGGCTGGGCCTCGTCAATCTGGCTGCGGCGATTATCGACACGATCGCGCTGGTCGGCGCCGTTCGCGTGGCGTGGACCGACGCGCTGCGGCGCGTGCGTGGATAGCATGCCGGTCCGTTGCTGTCTGGTGACGGACCGCCGGCTGGCGGGCTCCGCCTGGCGACAGGCGTTGCCGGCGTTGGCGGGGCGGGCGGGCGAGGCTGGCGTCGACCTGTTCCAGGTCCGGGAGCGCGGCCTCGACGTGCGCGACCTGTCGGCACTGGTCGGCGCGTGCCGTCTTGCGCTGGCGGGCAGCCGGACCCGCCTGCTCGTGAACGACCGCCTTGACGTGGCGCTCGGCGAGGGGGCGCACGGGGTGCACCTGCCCGCCCATGGACTGAGGGTGGACGACGTCCGCCGGCACACGCCGGCTGGTTTCGTGATCGGCCGGAGCCTCCGGGCCGGGGATCCGGACACGAGCGCCGCTGCCGGCGCGGATTTCGTGATCGTCGGCACAATATTTCCGTCGGCGTCGAAGCCAGGGCTCCCGGCCGCCGGTCTCGAGGCCCTGACGCGGGTGGTGGCGGCCACGCGTCTGCCGGTGCTGGCCATCGGGGGGGTGGACGAATCCCGGGTCCCGGAGGTCGCCCGGGCCGGTGCCTCCGGCGTCGCGGCCATCCGCTGGCTGACCGTGCCCTCGGCCGAGGAACTCGGACGGCGGGTCCGTCTCGTGGCTGAGGCGTTTGATACACTCGGGCGCACATTCCCATGACATTCGGCGTCGCGCCCGCTGACTTCGGACCGCGCATGAAGCGCGCACGTGAAACGCGGGGGATCTCCCTTCGGGAGATTGCCACGCGCACGAAGATCTCGGTCTCGGCGCTGGAAGCCCTCGAACGCAACGACATCTCCCGCCTGCCCGGTGGCATCTTCGGCCGGGCGTTCGTCCGCGCCTATGCGGAAGAGGTCGGGCTGGATCCCGAGCAGACGATCCGCGAGTTCATCGAAGCCTTCCCGCACGACACCGTGACCATCGGGAGTCCGTACGTGCCGGCCGAGGATCACACGGCGGTCGAGAGTTCCCGGCGCAGCGCCGAGACCGCGGTGAAGCTCGTGGCGATCTCGGTGCCGGTCGCCATCGCGATCATCTACTTCACGATGGCGCGCGGGTCCGCGCCCGAACAGCCGCAGCCGGTTCCCGCGGCGCAGACCGCGCTGCCGCCACCACCATCACCTGTCCAGGTCGCACCGCCGGCCGAGGCGGCGCCGCTCTCAGTCGAGCTGGTGGCCACGGCGCCGGTCGGCGTGACGCTGGTCGCCGACGGGATACCCGAGGATGCACGCACGATGCAGGTCGGGGAACGGCGTGCCCTGGCCGTGGAGCGCGGCCTGGTGCTCACGGTCACCAACGCGGCGGCGCTCCAGTTGACGATCAACGGACAGC
>JBIKWH010000460.1:0-2949 GCA_044356435.1 Vicinamibacterales bacterium | reverse complement strand
TCGTGATCCGATAGTCATTCCTGTTTGTCAGTGTTCGTATCACGTGCGGTCACATATACGTTGCTCGATCCTGTCTTGTGATCGATGGTGGTGATGTCCGATCTTTTCGGGGACCGCAGAGTGAGTTTGAACGAGGCGCCAAGTAGTCTCGATCGCGCTGTCTGGGCATCCATATCCAATGTGATCTGTGCTTGCAATAAGAAGGGTAAGCCGTACAGAACATTGATCGGGAGATCGTCGGTGAGTCCGAACATGATTCGGTGATTTTCTCCATCTGTCGTGAAAGGCAGATACATCGTCATTACATCTGTAATGTATACGCCTCCCTGTATCCCACCGATTTTGATGTCCTCGAACTGACGCTCCTTTAAGACAGTGTGTTCCTCGACGTATTGAGGGAACTTCTCCTTCAATCGCAACATGTATGGTTTCCACGCCATGGTGCAGCATCCTCCTGTATCGGCAAGTCCCCTGAGATAATCCTGCGTGTGTCCTGATTCCGTAATTACACGGCCGATCGGAACGTCGATGAATGGGAGAGAATCGCTGATAGGAAAAGCAAAACGAGCGAAGCGATTGGCAAGGAATGCATGGTATTGTGTCAGTGGTTCAGAGGGAGGCTGAGGGTTGTCCTGCATGTTGTAGGTAAAGAACACGCGACGGAATTTCTTTGGTTCAGGTTCCTTGACCGTATCTGGTTCGGGTGGGAATGCGAGTGCCGCGATCATTGCTTTACGAGCCTGTTTGGATGTGTTAGGATCTGCGATCTGTGTGAATGTTTCCATCTGATCTTTGGATGCAAATCCCATCATTGCCCAATTGCGATCTTCGTTGCCTGCTGGACTTCCGATGGCCAACGATGTGGAGCCTCCGTATGGTGACGATGTGTTTCGGTTCTTTCGGGCGTCCCTGAATTTCTGGAGATTGCCGAGAAAGTTTTGTACGACATCGGGATCCGTTTTGTTCGGGCAATCCCTGTACGAGTGCGTGTTGTCCTTGCCGGAATATTTCGACAATCCTTCACATCCCCAACACAAAAGTGGAGCTTTCAATCCGCTGGCTTGGCGCATCGCCTGTTCGGCGGAGGAGAGGAGAACCATGTTAGTGCAATACATAGTCAGAAGTTCGGATTCGTTCTGATATGTGGGGATGGGCATATCTTTGAATTCGTTCGACGCGTCGGGCGGCAACGTGGTGAGAAAAGTACGAGCAACTGGGAATGCGTGGGGGGCATTATTTCGATTCGTCGTGTTGTTGCGGACTGGATTGGCTCGACGGACTGCGTTCGCGGCGACGGCGGCAATGGTCTGGAGTTCCATTTCCTGTACCTTAGCCTCGGTTACGAATGTATTGAGACGAGAAAAGTTGTGAGCGTACGAGGTGGGATTCGTCTCTGGGATTTTCATCGCCAGTCGTTTCTGTAGACGATCGCTGAGGGCGCTGCAAAACATTCTGACCAAGCATTGGAGATTGTCTCCTGCCCCGATTACGGACGTGTCCAATTCCGCCAGGTGGGTCTGGTACTGTGTGAAGAGTTCTTGAACAGTTAGAAATTCGATATTACCATTGTTGTGTTGCGTCATCTTCAACGATTGGATGCGTTGATCCAATGATTGCATCCCGAGGTTCTTTCCAACATAGAGTGGACGCAACAGCTGGCTCAACACGGAAAACTTCGTCTTGTTGTAATACTCCCGCATGAACGCTTCGGCTGCTTCGGCGGTGGGAGTGTTACGAGATCTTCCGATGGCTAGCATACTGATCGGTTGGTGTGCGCTGATTTCCTGGATGATATCTTCGACCGGTCCTGCAAAAAGGTTAGCTGTGAAATTGAAATGCAACTGGTTGCCGATTTTAGGGAGAGTCATGTATGCAAGAAAGTTGACTGGGTTAGGCCATTCTGCGGGGGTCAGGTCCGGGAATTCCGTGTTGTCGATGGGGAGATTGCGACTGGAAATCGTCACATTGAATTGCATGTATCGAGCCTGACGATTTTGGGTGGCGGTGATTGCATTGCCGATTGGGATGACCTTCAGTGTGTTGTCCACTATTTCTGCATTGTCAAACGAAAAGGCCAGCGAGGACGAGTTTTGAAGACCAATCAGTGCAGATTTGGCATTACTGTCGATGATCGGGGCGTGTTCTTTGAATGTCTGTGTGAGGATATCGCAACGATCGATCCATGGAACGGATTCGGAGGCTAACAGACGTGAGATGACTCCTTCCAAGATGGTTCTTTTCACCAATACCGATTCCGAGAATGGGGCAACGACTGGGAGGTGAAGAGTCTTTCCGTTCCAAGTAATTGTGGAATAAACGCATGAATTGTTACGCCAGTATACGGTACGACTGTCGGATTCGCGAGTGTTCGGGCGGGACGAACGGGATTGATAAGTGCTGGGGAGGGCGGCGAAGGTGCGGGCGACCAAACTCTCTTCTTCATTTCCGAAACGACTGTAGTTAAACGATTCTGGGTTCGACTCGGGCTGGGTACCACTTAACACAGGTGCTCCTGCGTTCACCTGCTCGAGGTGTCTCATATACGCTTCGTCCTCATCCATGGCGGGTTGTTGTGTGTGTTTGGAGGGTTGTTGTGCTGAACAACTCTGCTCCGTCTCTGGCTGTTGCTGGATGGTTGCAAGACAGGTACTGTGACAAGTTCTATTCATAGAACCTGACTAGTGTGACCACACGGGCTAACAGAATGCCCCGATCCTCACGTTACGACACAGGAATCCCCTCTTGTTCTTGAGCTTCGAGCTCGCAAACTGTAAGTCGTGAACGCTACCTCGTCGAGATCGTCTCTAGGCGTCGCTTTTCCTTCTTTCCGCTCTGGAAATCCCTCTTTCCAATCAAATATGCATCACCTAACCATTGCAACTAGTGACGGATCACCAAAGCTGGAGAGACGTATGTACAACGCTTGCAAGAAGTTTTCCCGTCCGCTGG
>JBIKWH010000036.1:0-10489 GCA_044356435.1 Vicinamibacterales bacterium | reverse complement strand
AAGGTTCGTGAGTCCGGCGACACGCCGCATGATCCAGTAGTAGACGGCGGCGAACCCCGCGTGCGCCGGCGCGCCGGGTTGCCTGCGTCGCGTGGCCCACACGACCTGCGCGCCACCGCGCCAGGCACCCAGCATCGCCGCGATGGTCTCCGGCGGATCCTGCAGATCCGCCGCCATCACGACCGCGGCATCCCCCTGCGCATGCTGCATCCCGGCGATGATCGCGATGTGCGACCCCTCGTTGCGCGCCAGCCTCAGGCCGCGCACCCGGGCGTCCGCGGAGGCCAGCGCACGGACGACGTCGAACGTCGCATCCCCGGAGTGATCGTCGACGACGATCCACTCCCACGGCTCGCCCACCGTGTCCATCGCGGCCGCGATACGCGCGTGCATCGCGCGCAGGTTCAGCGCTTCGTTGTACGCCGGCGTGACCAGGGTCAGCATCAGGCGCCCACCGCCCGGATCGCCGCGTCGATCACGCGATCCTGCGTCGCGTCGTCGAGGTCGTAGTAGAGCGGCAGGACGACAGCCGTGTCCTGAATGCGCTCGCTTGCCGCGAGGCCACCCGGGGCCGCGCGCCAGGCGTCGGATGGATACGCGGCTTCCCGATGGGCGTTCATCACGCCACGCCGGGTGGCAATGCCCGCGTCGAGCAGGCGCTGCATGAACGGACGCTGGCGCGCCGGCTCCGCCACGCGGACCGCATAGCTCTGCCAGTTGCTCCGGGCCCATGCGGCCTCGTGTGGCACCTCGAGACCAGCCACCGGGGCGAGCGCCTCGCTGTAGCGCGCGGCCAGCGCGCGCCGGCGGGCGACCATGGCCGGGAGTCTCTTGAGCTGCTCGCGACCGATCGCCGCCTGGATGTCCGTCATCCGGTAGTTGAAGCCGAGCACCGGATACGACTCGAACACCACGGTCGCGGACTGGTGCCGGACGGTGTCGGGCACGTCCATGCCGTGCTGACGGAGCAGGCGGAACCTGGCGTCGAGCGCCGCGTCGCGCGTCGTCAGCATGCCGCCGTCACCGGTCGAGAGGAGCTTGCGTGGATGAAACGAAAAGCACGCCACGTCGCCGTGCGGCTGGCCGATCCGCACCCAGCGGCCGTCCGCCTCGCGCAGCTCGCTTCCGGCGGCGCACGCCGCATCCTCGACGACGCGCAGGCCGTGACGCCGGGCGATCGCCACGATGGCCGGTACATCGCACGGCATCCCCAGTTGATGCACGCAGAGGATCGCGCGGGTAAGGGGTGTAATCGCGGCCTCGATCCGCGCCGGGTCGATGTTGCCGGTCGAGAGCTCCACGTCCACGAACACCGGCACCGCGCCGCAGTAGCGGACTGCGTTGGCGCTCGCGATGAATGAATGACTGACCGTCACCACTTCGTCACCGGGTCCGACGCCAAGCGCCACGAGCGCGAGATGCAGCGCGGTCGTGCAGCTCGACACCGCGCAGCCGTACGGCGCGCCGACCGCCTCCGCGAACTCACGTTCGAACGCGGCGACTTCGGGCCCCTGCGTGACCCACCCCGACAGGATGGCGCGGCGGGAGGCCGCGGCCTCTTCTTCGCCCATCCACGGCTTCGCGACCGGAATCACGCCGGGATCCAGTTGCGCACGATCTCGCGCTCGAGGAGCGTCACGGGGTCAACGCCCTGCTCGCGGTACCACGCGAGCAGACGGCCAAGCCCCTCCTCGAGGGTGATCGACGGCGCGTAGCCCAGGAGCTGCCGCGCCTGGGTCATGTCCGCGTACAGACGCAGCACGTCGCCGGGCCGGCCTTCGACGTGTTCCACTGCGGCATCCGGACGGCCCGCCGCCCTGGCAACGATGCGCGCCAGCTCGGCGACCGTCGTCTCCGCGCCGAACCCGAGGTTGATCGTGCGGCCGACGGCGTCAGGATGCGTCCCGGCCAGGGCAATCCCGCGCGCGCTGTCGGACACGTACGTGAAGTCGCGCGTCTGCGTGCCGTCGCCGAAGATCACCATCGGTTTCCCGGCCAGACACCGCAGCAGGAACTTCGGGATGACTTCACCGCTGTCGCCTTCGTGATGGCTGCGCGGACCATAGGTATTGAACGGCCGGACCACGACCGTGGCATAGCCGTACGTCCGATGGAACGCGCGGGTATAGGACTCGCCGGCCAGCTTGGAGCCGCCATAGACCGTGCAGGGAAACGTCGGGTGGTGTTCCGTCATCGGCACGTGCATGGCCGTACCGTAGACCTCCGAGCTCGACACGTACACGAAGCGGCCCACGCCGGCAGCCCTGGCGGCACCCAGCAGCGTCAGCGTACCCGTCGCATTGACGTCGTGGTTCTCGTCGGGCGCGTGAACGGAGTGCCGGACACCGAGACACGCCAGGTGGTACACGACCCCGGTGCCGGCGAGCCACGGCGCCACGGCGGCACGGTCGCGGATGTCCGCCTCGACGATCGTCAGTCGCGCCTCCCCGGCCGGCAGGTTCGCCCGGGAGCCGTTGACGAAGTTGTCGAGGGCCACGACCTCATCACCCTGGTCCAGCAGCTGTCGCACCAGCTCGGATCCGATGAATCCAGCGCCACCCGTGACGAGCACCCGCGCCATCATCGACCTCCCGCCGTGGCTGGCACCGGCAGCACGCGATCGGACTCCGCGTCGCACACCGGCTCGACACCCGGCTGCGCGAGCCGCGTCGCCACGTCCCGGGCATTCGCGCGGGCGGCCAGGCAGAGGAGGTGCGCACGCGTGGCGTGGTCGAGCGGCACGCCCTGTCGCAGGAGCAGGTCCAGCAGCGGCGCGCGGTCCTTCACCGTCGCCGCCTCAAGCGGTGTCATGCGGCCGTGCGGGGCGATGAGGAGGTCGGCGCCGATGTCGTAGCGGTCCACCGCGTTGACGCCGGCGTAGAGCTGCCGCATCACCGCCGGTGGGTCGTCGTCGAGCACCGCTTCCGCAAGGTTGAGCGGCCGGTCCGTGAGGACGTGATAGCCGAGCGTTTCGAGACCGCTGTAGAGAGCGACGAGGAGGGTCGCCGCCGTGATCGGCGCGACCGCAATCAGACGCAGGTGCTGGACAGTCATTGAGTGGTATCGAACCAGTTTCCCGGCCACCGCCAGTGAATCTGGATACGGGGCGACGCCGGACGGCGCCACAGCGCGTCGGCCATCAGGGCATCCTTGATCGCCCGCTCGCGCGGACTCGCCAGGCTCACCTCCTGGTTCTCGAGCCAGGAGTCCGCATAGGCCCACGCCTTCCGCGTGGCGTGCGCGCTGTCGCGCAGGCTGTAGTGCACGCCGAGCATCTTGATGCCCCAGGTCAGCGCGAGCACGGCCACGAGCGCCGCCGTCGCGCGCGGAACCTGCACCGGCCCGACACCCTCGAGACGCGCGGCCAGCGCACCGGCCGCCGCCAGGCCGAACAGCGCCCCGGCCGGGCTCATGATCACGTCCTTCGTGTAGACCAGATTCATCGCGGCGTTGCCGGCCAGCACGACGAGGAAGACCACGATCATGCGGTCCGCGTCTGACAGCTGCCACCGGCGCCACCGTGCCCACCCGCTCACGACGTGTGCAACGAGCAGCACCGTCGCCGACGTGCAGGCCACGAGATTCACGGCCACCCAGGGCTCGATCTCTCCCTGCATGAGCTGGCGCACGACCCAGAACACGCCGGCCCTGGGCTCGGCAAAGAGTACCGAGCCCACCGACGCCAGCACGTTGTAGGCGAAAAGCGGAAGAGGGTTCGCGCCGAACCGCGCCTGAATCTCCTCCGGCTCGAGAATCGCGAAGCCGAAGCCGGTGGCGCGCTCGTCAAGGCCCGGCGTGCCGACCTCGAACACCAGATACCGCACGGCGAGATAGGCCGCGACGCCCGCCACGGTCGCCGCGACGCCCCACCGCGACACGCCACGCCAGCCCGCCGCGTATGCCGCGACGACGATCACGCCCACCAGCAGACCGCTTTCGACCGAGAGCGCCGCCACGGCGAGCAGCACGAACGCCGCCACGTCCGACCACCAGCGGTGCGATGCGCGGGCGAGGAGCACCGTCAGCACGCAGCACAGCACGATCGTCAGGTAGGCGTTGACCGGAAACGCCTCGCGGATGGTGTCCGCGGATGTGTGGATGGCGAGCAGCATGACGATCGCGAGCGGCGCCGCGGACGCCTGGGCCCATGTCCGGACACGGAGCGCCGCCACCAGGGCCGCGATGGTCAGCGTGAGCTGGACCGCATGCACGCCCCGGAACCACGCCGTATAGTCGCCGTCGGCGACGAGGTACACGAGCCGGATCGGTGCGAACAGCAGCGGGCGCATGTACCCGTCCGCCCACAGGTTGCCGACGACGAGTTCTCTGAGCGTCCGCCGGTCGGCAGCGAAGATGTTCTGCAGGCTGTCGCTGAGCTGCACGGGTATGTCGACCAGGAAGTACGCCGCCAGCGCCGCGACGACCGCGGCGTACAGCCAGACTGCCACCCGTGGCGAGACCCGCGTCAGGCCCGTCCCCCCGCGTCCCGAAGCACGCCGGCCACGTAGCTCACCTGTTCGGACGTAAGTTCCGGATAGATCGGCAACGACAGCACTTCGTCCGCGGCCTGCTCCGCCACCGGAAAGTCGCCCGGGCGGCCGCCAAGGTTGCGGTACGCCGGCTGGAGGTGCACCGGAATCGGATAGTGCACGCCGGTCTGCACGCCGGCGGCGTCGAGCCGCGCCCGCGCCTCGTCCCGCCCGGCAAGCCGGACCGCGAACACGTGGTAGACGTGACGATCGCCCTCCCGCTCCTCCGGTACCCGCACGCCCGTGCCGGCAAGCGCGGCGCGGTACTCCGCCGCGCGCGCGCGCCGCGCCTCCGTCCATGCGTCGAGATGCCGCAGCTTGACCCGCAGGATGGCGCCCTGGATGCCGTCCATCCGGTAGTTGAAGCCCTTGAGGAGATGCTCGTAGCGCCGCTCCTCACCCCAGCTCCGGAGCAGGCGCGTGGTGCGGGCGACGTCGGCGTCCCCCGTCACGAGCGCGCCGCCTTCACCGTAGGCACCGAGGTTCTTGCCTGGATAGAACGAGAAGCAGGCCGCGTCGCCCAGCGACCCGCACGTGCGGCCCTGATACGAGGCCCCGTGCGCCTGGGCGGCGTCCTCGATCACGCGCAGGCCATGCCGCTTCGCGATCGCGAGAATCGGCGTCATGTCGGCCGGATGGCCGAACAGGTGCACGGGCATGATGGCCTTCGTGCGCGGCGTGATCGCCGCTTCGATCTTCGCCGGGTCCATCGTCAGATGCCGCGGTTCCACATCGACGAGCACGGGCGTCGCGCCGGCGTACTCGATCGCCGCGATGGTCGCGACGAACGTGAAGGGCACGGTGATCACTTCATCGCCGGGGCCGATCCCGTACGCGAGCAGCGCCAGATGCAGGGCGCTCGTGCCGGAGTTCACGGCCACGCACTCGGATGCGCCACACCACCCGGCAAACTCGCGCTCGAAGGCCGCCACCTCGGGTCCGAGGATGAACTGCGTGCTCTCGAGCGCACCGAGCACCGCGGCGTCGATGTCGGACTTGATGGCGCGATACTGCGCGCCGAGATCCAGATAGGGCACCTTCATCACGAACGGGACTCCTCGACGGGCGCGGGCGTCCAGCCGTCGCGCCACCTCAGAAAACGGGCAGGAACGCCGGCCACGATCGCACCGGCCGGCACATCAGTCGTCACGATCGCGCCGGCTCCGACAATCGCGCCGCGGCCGATGTTCACGCCGGGAAGCACGACGGCGTTCACGCCGACATCCACGCCCGCATCGATGCGGACCGGGGCAATCACGAGGTCGGTGGCGATCACGGGCAGGTCGACCGGCAGCGCCGTGTGCGAAGAACCAAGGACACGCGAACCCGGGCCCACGCCCGACGCCTCGCCTATCTCGAAATCTCTCACGTCGAGATACGCCATCGGTCCGATCCAGACGCGGTTCCCGAGCCGGCAGTGGCCGTCGAAGCGGCCCTGGAGGAACGCCATCTCGCCGATGAACACGCCGTCGCCGGCCTCCACGGTCTCCGGGTGACGGATCATGGCGCCGCGTCCGACGCGGAGCGCATGGCCGCAGCTCTTCAGCATGGCCCGCCACGCCACGCGGCGCATCCGGGCGTCTTCGTCGGAATCCCCCCATGCGTGCGCGGCGGCGAGGGCCAGCAGGTCCGCCAGCGTCTGTTCCCGACGCAGGCGATCGCAGAGCGCCAGGTCTTCCGGAGCATCGGGCTCGATGGGCCGGAGGCCATGGACCGCGTGCACCACGCGTCCGGGATTCATCGGGCGGCACCGGCAATCGGCTGCGTCAGGGCCGCGGCACCCCGTGACGCCAGCGACGTAGTCGCCGCCTCGAGCAGCCGGACCACGCGCAGGCCGGCGGCCCCATCCGTCAGTGGCGTCGTGCCGTTCGTGATGCACTCCGCGAAGTGCCGTACTTCGTACTGGAGCGCCTCTGCCACGGGCAGATGCGGCGCCCACATATCCCCCGAGCGGTAGCCGACCAGCACCTGGTAGCGGTCCTCCGGGCTCGGGTCCACCGAGATGCCTCGGTCGTAGACCTTCACCTTCTCGCTAGCCTCGAGGTCGTCGAAGACGATCATCCGGCGGCTGCCGCCGATGAGCGTCCGCCGCACCTTGACGGGCGCGAGCCAGCTCGCGTGCACGTGGCCCAGCAGGGTCCCCTCGAAGAACATCGTCAGATACGCCACGTCCTCCGGCTTGCCGGGCACGTGCGACATGCCGGTCGCGGAGACGGAGACGGGATGCCGGCCGAGGACGTAGTCCATGATCGACAGGTCGTGCACGGCCAGATCCCAGAGCACGTTCACATCGTGCTGGAACAGGCCCAGGTTGATGCGCACCGAGTCGTAGTAATAGATGTCGCCCAGCTCGCCGTCGTCGATGAGCTGGCGGATACGTCGCACGGCGGGCGTGTAGACGAAGGTGTGGTCGACCATCAGCACCAGGCCGCGGCGATCCGCTTCGGCCACCATGGCCTCGGCGTCCGCCACGGACGCGGCCAGCGGCTTCTCGACCAGCACGTGCTTGCCCGCCCGGAGCGCGGCCAGCGTCAGTGGCGCATGGGTCGCCACGGGTGTGGCGATGGCCACCGCGTCGACATCCGGACGCGCCAGCAACGCCTCTGCGCTCTCGACGGTCGCCACGCCGGGAAACCGCCGCGCCGCGTCGGCCAGGCGGGCCGGCTGCGGATCGGCGATGGCCGTCAGCGACGTTGCCGGACAGTCCCTGACGTTTCTCGCCAGGTTCGGGCCCCAGTACCCGAAGCCGATCACCCCGACACGAATCATCGCTGCTCCACGGCGGCAGGACCGCAGGACTCCGGCGTCCAGTCGACAGGCGCAACCATGCGCGCGATGTCGCCTTTGCCCTTGAACGTCATCCAGCATGCCACCGCGCGCGCTTCGTCGGGCGGAAGCCGGGCGCCGTACCGCTGCGCCACACGTACCACCAGATCGTCCGACGTGTAGGCGGCAGCAGCCAGCGGGCGCAGGCGACGATCCAGTTCGCTCGCGAGCAGGCCCGGCCGCACGTCGTAGATGCCGTTCGGGTCGGCGCCCGTCGCCAGCATCCACGCGGCCGTGGCGGCGTCCGAGAGCGCGATCGCCTCCGCGACGTTGCGCGGCGGATCGGGCGCGAACGGTCCCACCGACAAGGCGCCGCTCGCGCTCAAGGCGACCATCAACAGCGCGGCTGCGACAATCGGCGCCGCGACGGCCGCGTGTAGCACGGTGCGTGGAGAAAGGTGTGTCATTGCGTCTCGTCGAACCAGTCAGCCTTCCATGGCAGCTCGGGCCACGGCGGAACCGGGGTCATCGTCAGTGCGTCGACCTCGAGCGCCCGTTTCACGGCCCGCTTCGCTGGCGTGTCGAGCACCGTCTCCTGTTTCACGAGCCACGCATCCGCGTCCGCCCACTCGCGCCGCACCGAGATCGCCTCTTTGCGGATGCTGAAGTGAATGCCCACCAACTTGATGGCCCAGGCACCCGACAGGAGCATCAACGCGATAGTGGCCATGGCGGCACCGCGGCGCCTGGTCGCCGCGCCGACGCGCAGCAGCACCTCCCGCATCGCAACGGCAGCCGCCGCAGCGACAAAGACACCGCCTGTAGACAGGACGACGTCCTTGACGTACGCGTAGCAGAACGCCGCATTCCCAAGCACAAGAACCGGCGCCATCAGGAGAATCCGATCGTAATGAGTCAGGCCCGCCCGCCAGGCCCGCCGGCGCAGCCAACACGCCACGCCAATCAGCACGGTCGCGCCGGTCGCGCAGAAGACGTTCAGTTCCACCCACGCCTCGCGGGAACCGTCGACGAGCCCGCGCACGAAGTAGTAGACAGCGCCCCGGGGTTCCGCGGTCAGCATCGTCAGCACCGCGGAGGACAGGTTGTAGGCGTAGAACACCAGGGGCCGGTCGCCGAAGCGCCGTTGAATCTCATCGGGGTCCAGCATCGCAAAGCCGAAGCCGGAACCACGTTCGGCGAGGTCGGGTGTGCCGTTATGAAACCAGCCGAAGCGAACCGCCAGGTACGCCACGACGCCGGCGGTCATCAGCCCGACCCCGGGCCTGGACAGGCCGCGCCACCCCAGCGCCAGAGCCGCTGCGCCTGCGACCCAGACGAGCAGGCCGGACTCGATCGTCAACGAGGCATACACGAACAGCAGCACCGCCCCGACGTCGTTGAGGCGGCGGCGAGGTTCGGTGGCGAGCACCGCCGTGCCCAGCACGCAGATCGCGACGGCGAGGAAGTGGTTGATCGGGAACGCTTCCCGTACCGTCCCCGGAAAGGTGTGTCCACCGACGAGGACGGCCACACCGAATGCGAACGCGACGGCGTCGGTCGCCGTTTCCACGCGGAGCCACCGCAGCAACAGCGCCAGCAACACCAGCACCTGCGCGATGTGGACGGCCTTGAACCAGGCGAAGTAGGCGCCGCCAGAGAGCTTCATGATGAGGATGTAGGGAGGCCACATGAGCGGCCGGAAGAAGCCCTGGTTGTCCATTTTCCCAATGAACACTTCCCAGGCCCCTTCGTCCGCAACGCTGATCATGTTGCTGGCGCCGTCGGTCAACTGAATCGGGATTCGGGTAATGAACCACCCGAGCGTCGCCGTGACAGCGATGACAAGCAGCCAGGCCCAGCGGCGGGGTGTCATTTCTGCGCCGCTCCGCGGGTCAGGATCCGTGCGGGAATGCCGGCGACGATCCCACCAGGCGGGACATCCTTTGTCACGACGGCACCGGCGCCGACCATGGCGCCCGCGCCGATGACCACGCCGCAGAGCACGACCACGCCGCTACCGAGCGATGCGCCCTTCTCCACGCGCGTGGGCACGACCGTCCAGTCCGCTTCAGTCTGCAGGCGCCCGTCCGCCGTCGCGCGCGGATGCCTGTCGTTGATGAACATCACCCCGTGGCCGATGAAGACATCGTCTTCAATCGTGACGCCTTCGCAGAGGAACGTGTGGGACGAGACCTTGCAGCGCGACCCGACCGACGCGCCCTTCTGGATCTCCACGAAGGTGCCGATCTTTGTCTCGGCGCCGATCGAACAGCCGTAGAGGTTCACGAGGTCCGGGTGGTGGATGACCACACCCGGGCCGAGCACGACAGAGTTGGCGATAGGCACTACGGGGTCCCCCTGCGGCCGCGCAGGCCGAGGCGATGCGCGAGCATGGCCACGTCGAAGCGCAGGCGTCTAGCTGAGCGCACGATACGGTTCCGCAGCTTGCCCAGCGACTGCCCGGCCTCATAGCTCCAGGCGCGCGTCTTCCGGCGGGCGACCGCGGCGCGATAGACGGCTCCGTGCACGACGTGCAGCGCGTACTTCCCGGTGACGCGGGCCACGCGCTGCGGGTGCAGCCGCACCCGCGTCCGGTACCACGCCCAGCGCGCCTCGGAGCGCATGTCCTTCCAACGCTGCACCAGCGCTTCCCACTGCTGGTCGACCCGGTGCAGCAGGTACCCCTGTTTCATGTGATGGCGGAACAGGTACACCGCCTGGTAGCGCAGCACGAGCAGCGCCATCCCCGCGCGGCCGACATCGGCTGGGGCCTGTCCGGAGACGTACTCCCGGAACAACACGCGCGAGTGCTGGAGCCACACTGGCTCGTCGAGCCCGGCCGGCGTGCCACCCGCAAAGAGCGACGTCCGCTGCTTGTCGACGCTGGCCTCCGCCGGCTGGCGGCGGAACCACAGGGGCTCGGGTACCTGCACGAACGATCCGGCGAGCGCGAGCTCAACCATCAGCAGACGATCGGGTTGCAGGACGGAGCGGAAGACCCCGGCGCGACGGAGCGCATCCACCCGCATGAGGCCGTAGACCATGTCGCCAGCCCCCACCGGCTCGGCGGCGAAGGCCAGCACGCGATCGGCGGGATGGGAGAGCGTGGTCGTATCGAAGGCCTTGGGCGGTTTGTCGAGCGGGTGCCGCGCATCGTCGACACGCTGCGTGAGCGAGTACGCGAGCACGGCGTT